>NZ_WXEX01000002.1:300000-386008 GCF_009877435.1 Heliomicrobium gestii
ACCCGGTATTGCTGCAGTTTCGCCTTGGCTTCGCCGAGGTAACGGATCGGCAGCAATGCGTTGCTGTACATGCTGTCCATTTCCGCTTTTTCGTTGCTCAAGCTGGATAACCCGTAAACACCTACGGAAGCCGCGATCAAACAGGAGATCAGGATCACCAGAAGAATCCGGGTGCCCACCTTCATGTGCGAAAGCATTCTCATTCACTAGCCCTCCTTTTAACTTCGGATCTCGTTTCTTTTGCGGTCCTCGCTTACATGTCTGACGGGGACTCCGATTCTTCACCGGGCCGTGAGAGTTTGGTCACCGCTTCCTCTTCGGACTCGACGATGGGAAGCAATTTATCCAGGCGGGTGATTTCGAGCACCTGGCGCACAGACTGGGAGATGTTGCAAATCGTCAAAAGGCCGCCTTTTTCCCGGTAGTGCTTGTATATAAATATCAGATTGCCGATCGCTTCACTGGTAAGGAAGCTGACGCCAAGGTTGACGACCAGGCGCTTGTTCTCCGGTGGAAGCTGGGAAAGGGATTCTTTGATCCGGTGAGCGTCTCCGACGCCGATGCTGCCATAAAAGCGAATGATGACCACGTCGCCCCGTTCTTTGATCTCATACTCCAACACTGCGGCTCACCCCTTTTTCTCAATTTTACCCCCGATCACCCACCCCCCGGCGGAAGATAGCGCCGATATTGAGGATGAGACTGACGCGCCCATCGCCCAGGATGGTGGCGCCGGCGAAATGCTCCAGATCAAGCCAGGGCGCTTTGATGGATTTGATGACGATCTCTTTCTTGCCGATCAGCGAGTCCACTTCCAATCCCATACGGCGCTCGGCCAGGCCGACCACCACCACGGAGCGGTACTTGCGGCGACTTTTTTCCAGATCCGGCGGGATTTGCAGCAATTCCTGCAGCCGGTACAGCGGAACGATCCTCCCGCGAACGGAGAATACCTCCCGACCGCCGACAGACTGCACATCCCCCTCCTGCAGTTGGAAGCTTTCCAATACGTTGTCGAGGGGGATGATCAGGCTTTCCTGTTCGACGCGGACTGTCAGTCCTTGTATGATGGCCAGGGTGATCGGCAGCTGCAGCTGGAAGGTGGTTCCTTGCCCCGGTTCGGATCGAGTCTCGATGATGCCGTGGAGGCTGCTGATGGCGCCCTTGACGACATCCATGCCCACGCCCCGTCCGGAGATGTCGGTGACCTTGTCAGCGGTGCTGAAACCCGGCGCAAAGATCAGGTCCAGGATCTCTTGCCGCGATGGGGTGTAGCCCTCGGCGACCAACCCCAATGCCCGCGCCTTGGCGAGCACCTTCTTTTCGTCGATGCCCCGACCGTCATCGCGGATCTCGATGATGATGCGGCTGCCTTCATGAATGGCTTTCAGCCGGATGGTTCCTTCCTCCGGCTTTCCGGCGCGGCGCCGTTCCTCGGGCCCTTCGATGCCATGGTCGATGCTGTTGCGGATCAGGTGCATGAGCGGATCGCCGATCTGGTCGACGACCGACTTGTCCAACTCCGTGTCCTGTCCTTCCATCAGCAGGTTGACTTTTTTCTCCTGCTTGCGGGCCAGGTCGCGGACGATGCGCGGGAATCGGCTGAAGACGCCGCCGATGGGGATCAGGCGGGCCTTCATCAACCCGTCTTGCAACTGCGTCGTGATCCGCGCCAATTGGTGCGTCTCTTCGGCCATTTCGACGGCCAAAGGGCTCTGCCCGTGCCGTTCCAGGTAATTTTCTTGGAGCCGGACAAAGCGGGCTTGGGTGATCAACATCTCGCCGATCAGGTTCATGAGCAGATCGAGACGCTTCGCTTCGATTTTGATGTACTCGGTCCCTCGGGTCGCGCCGCCGCCATCCATAATCACAACACGATCGCCAGCAGCCATTTCTACCGCTGTTCCCGCCGGCGTAGGGGGCGCCTCGGCGCAATCCGGCTTGGCGCTCCCCTGGAGCCCGCTCGGTTGCGCACCGGGCATGGGACACTGATCGATCAAGAGACGCTGCACATCGGCGATGTTGAGCGCCCGTTCCAGATCGGCGCAGTTTCCCTGCTGCCAATCGAGAAAAATCGTCGCCTCATCGTAAGCGCCCTCATCGGCCTCCATCTCTTCCCAGGTGGGCACAGCGCCGATCACTTCGCCGAATTCTTTCAGGTTGTTCAATATCAAGAAAAATCGGACCGAACGCATGGCGCTATCGGCGCTGAAGGTGACCAGAATCTCCGTCGTCCGGCTCATCTGACCGGCTTGTTTTCGCAGTTGAGCCAATCGTTCCGCCTGGTCTCTGGAGGCTTTTTTATCGGTCTTTGCCGTCGATGTCGACGGATTCTGTATGTCTTCCAGTTTGTGCGCCAACTCGGCTGTTTTTTCCGGATCGACCGCATCGGGATGAAAGAGACAGTTCTGTATATAATCGAGCGCCAAAAATACAACATCGACATCCTTGGCGCCAAAGGAATGCTTCCCTTCTCTCACCTTACCCAGCAGATCTTCAACTTTGTGGGTCATCTCCGCCACCGCCGGAAAACCGGCCATGGCGCTCGACCCCTTGAGGGTGTGGGCGGCGCGAAACATCTCATGGATCATGTCCTGACTCGAACCGCCTGATTCGATGGCCAGCAGATCGCGGGTCAGGATGTCCAACTGCTCCTTCGCCTCAGAATAAAAAAGATCCATGTACTGGTCCATAAAATTTCCGTCGTTCAATCTTGTCACCCCCTCCACTCGATCGATGCTCAATTGCGGAGCAATGCAGGGATGTTCAATAAGGCGATCAGCCGCTCTTCCGTCTTGACCACCTTGTCGATGAACTGCTCATCAAGGCTGAGCCCTTCCGGGTTGTCGGCCAGCATGTCCTCTCCGATGGCGGCTACGGCGGAGACGGCATCGACCCAGAGCCCGACGACAATGTCTTGTATGTGCACGACGATGATGCGGTTGTACTTTGCCTCTCCTTGCGGTTGCAAGAACAAGCGCTTTCGGAGGTCGATCACGGGGATCACATTGCCGCGCAGGTTGATCAATCCGAGCACATGGGGAGGCGCGTAGGGAATATAGGTGACGGCTGACGGTCGGATGATCTCCTGAACCTGTTCGATCGGTATGCCGTACGATTCAGGTCCCAGCGAAAATGTGACGATTTGAAAATTCTCCATGGATGTCCCCCCTTTCGTGCAGCCGATCTTCGGTCACAGCGAGGGATCGCGAGCGCTTGTTCTTTGTTCACACTATTAAGATACGTCAAAATCTTCAACCATTCAAGTAAAGCCTGCAGAATTCGATTGTTTATTTATGCTGTTTCTAGGCCAAGATGGATCTCCATCTTGCCGAGGGATGTCTCCATTTCCGTGAGCAAGATGGTCTCCTGGCCGGCCATGATGGCCAATTTTTGGCCGGTGATCAGTGTGGGCGGCGTGATATCGGCTGTCAGCGCAGGGGCCAGGGCTGTCACGGCCGTGCCGGCGGCCATGTTGGCAAACTCGCAGAGGGCGCTTTTGACCATATCGTCCAGTTCCGGCAGGACCATGCCCCCCATCATCTGGCCGGCCAAGGCCAAGGCGGTTCCGGTGGCCATGGTGATGACGACGGCGCCGCGCAGGTCCCGAGTCAGGCCGATGATGATGGCCAGTTCGTAGCGGCTGAAAAAGGAATCGGGTACGGCGCTGTCGTTCGGAAGGGTTGCCGATACGCCCATCATGGTCAGAACATCGGCCGTTCCCCGGGCAAAGGTCTGCAGCTGTGCCTTCATATCATCCGGCCCCCCTTTCCATGCTGAGGTGAATGAAGATCTCCCCATCGCTCCAGGTGACGCGGGCAGTCTCCAACTCGGCGTGGGCGTCGAAGACCTGCATCCCCTCGCCGACGAGGATGTTGGGCGGCGTGAGGCGGAGTCCGGGGCGATCCGGTCCGTTGTTGATTTTCGTCACCGCAGCGCCGCAAAAGATATTGCTCAGTTCGGAAAGGGCGTAAAAGATCATCTTGTCGAAGGGTGTCAGTTCCTCCTGGTTGAGTGCCTGTCCCAGGTGCTGGGCCGTGTCGATGCTCATTTCCATGACCACCCGGCCCTTACGGGCGCCGTTGAAACCCAAAAGGGAAACGACGGTGACGCCGGCGGTGACGGAGGGCAGCACCGGCGCCGCCTCCAGCGAAACGCTGTCGATGTCGATCATCTTTTTCAGCACCGAAGTCATGCTTTCAGTCAAACAGGTCAGGTATTCCCTGGCCATGGGGATCCCTCCTTACGTTGTTTGGAATATGGGGGCGGCAAGAGGAACAGCGCAGTCCGTCAGGAGGCGCTCAGTTGTTTCTCCACTGCTTCCAGCAGTTCGGGATTGGAAAAGGGCTTGGTCATAAACCCGCTCGCGCCGGCGGCGCGGGCTTCTTCCAGGATCTCTTCGTCCCCCATGGCGCTCAGCATCATGATCTTGGCGCCGGGGTGGCGGGCGCTGATCTCCCGCGCCGCTTCCACACCGTCCATGACCGGCATGGTGATGTCCATGATCAGCAGATCCGGCAGCAGGATGCTGTAATTCTCCACCGCGAGTTGGCCGTTGCGAAAGACGCCGCAGATCTCATACCCGGCCGGTTCGAGGGCTTTGCTCAGGGCCTTGTGGATGAAGGGGGAGTCGTCGACGAGCATGATCCGGTGTTTTTTCGGCTCTGTCATGGGGTTACCTCCTTATGAATGTGAGTGAACACACAATGATTTCCGCAGAGCGGCGTCGCGAAGGCGGGGTCAGCCCGATTGCCGCCCGCCGCCGGTCGCCATCTGAATGACTTCGACGGCGTTCATCACCAGGGCCACCCGTCCGTCGCCCATGATGGTGGCGCCGCCCATGCCTGGCAGCGATGCCAGGTAGTCGGGCAAGGCCTTGACGAGCACATCCTGCTCGTCGATCAAGCGGTCGACGACGACGCCGACCTTGAGATTGCCGTCGCTGAGGACAACGACGGGGGTTTGTCCGTCCGGCGGCAGTTCCGGCATCCCGAGGATGCCGGCCAGGGAGAGGACGCCGAGCACGCCGCCACGGTGCTGGAGCATCCGGCGGCCCCGGCGGAAGACAAAGCGATCGGCCGGGACCTTAATGGTTTCGATCACATTTTCCAGGGGCAGGATCAGCAGTTGGCCCGCCGCCTCGACAAGCAGGCCCCGGGAGACGACGAGCGTCAGGGGCAGTTGCATCGTCATTTTGGTGCCTTGCCCCAGGCGGCTGTGGACAGCGACGGTTCCGCGCAGGGCCGCGATGTTGTTGCGCACCACGTCCATCCCCACGCCCCGGCCGGAGATCTCCGATACGGCCCGAGCGGTGCTGAAGCCGGGGAGGAAGATCAGTTGGAACGCTTGGGCGTCGCTCATTTCCTCCGCCTGGGCCGCCGTGATGAAGCCTTTCTCGACGGCTTTCGCCTTCAGCTTCTGCGGGTCCATGCCGCGGCCATCGTCTTCGATCTCAATAAACACGTCTTTGCCGCGGCTGTAGGCGCGCAGCCAGACTCGTCCCTGGGGCGGCTTGCCGGCGGCGTTGCGGTCGGCTTCCGGCTCGATGCCGTGATCGGCGGCGTTGCGGACGAGGTGCATGAGGGGATCGCCAATCTGTTCGATGATCGTGCGGTCCAGTTCCGTCTCTTCCCCCTCCATGATCAGTTGGATCCGCTTCCCCGTTTGCAGGGCGATATCGCGGATGACGCGGGGGAACTTCTGAAAGACCATGCGGACTTCGGTCATGCGCATCGCCATGATGGCGTCTTCCAGTTCCGCCGAGATGCGCTCGACCCATTGGCCGGCTTCTTTCACTTCTCGGGAAATGACCGGCAGGTTGTACTCCATCATCAGTTTGCGGGCGATCTGGCTGAAGGCGTTTTTCGTGACGGCCAGTTCGCCGATGGCGTTCATCAAACGGGTCAGCTTCTCTTCGCTGACTCGGACCGAGTGGCCGTTGCCGTTTTCCTGGCCACTTCGTTTAGCGCCGTTTCCACCGCTTGCCCCATTGCCACGATTGGCGCCGTTTCCACTGTTTGCTCCGTTGTCTCCTGGTGCTCCCTTGCTGCCGTCTCCACCGTTCGAGCCGCTTGACCCTTTTGCGTCCTTTCCGTCGCTCCCCTGATGGTCCACTGGGCAACCGTCTGCCTGGCCGCCGCCCTCCTTCGGATCGCTCACCACTGGCGCCTCGTCCCGTTCCGCAGGAAGGGACGGTGTATCGGCCGAAGCGACCATTCCCGGTTGTCCCGCCCATTCCGCCGGCTCTGTCCCTTGCCCTTCGACGGCAGGAGACGGCTCGGCAGCGGCGTTGCTTGCATCGCCTTGTTCCAACCGGAGACGCCCGTCGTCCAGTTGCAGCAGCAGCGGCGGGTTGGCCGGGTCGGAATGGCCTTCACCGGAGCGGACCATCTGGACGAGGCGGCGCAACGCATCCATACAGGCAAAACAGAGGTCGATCGCCCAAGCGGGCATGGGCAGCCGAAGGGCGCGCACTCTTTCCAGCATCTCTTCCATCCTTTGGAACACTTCCATCGTTTCTTTTATCGGCAGCCAGAGCGAACCTTCCGGCGTGTTGAAACTGAGCAAGAGACCGAGGTTTCCCTTGAGGGTGTGAACACGCCGGAAGAGTTCCGCCATGGCCGATGTGTCGCCGGGATCGCCGTCAAGGGCGATCAGGAGCTGGTCACAGACAATCTCGCTGTGTTCTTCCGCTTCGATCAGGAAATTCTCCACAGCCGCCTTGCCGGCTTTGCCTTTGATCACAACGAGGAGTTCATCCTCTTGGGAAGTCGAAGCAGCAGCAGACGCCCCTTCGGGGCATACCGTTCCTGCCGTTCCCTTTGCGTCGCCTGGCGCTGGCGGCGCTTCTCCCGTTCCGGCGCCGACGGCGTCAGCGGCGCCGGCGCTTCCCGCCTTCGAATCGACCACAGGGTCGAACTGTCCACCGGAAACGACGCTTTCGTCCCCCTTGTCACTGTCGTCGCCCTCGCCTGCCGCAGCGGTTTCGCCCTGACCCGAGGCTGCCGCAGCCGCTTGCTTCGGCGGCAACGCTGCCTCCAATTGGCCGATCAACCCCTCCAGGTCGCGGTCGGTCAAAAAGGCCACCTGCACGCCGGCGCCAGGCGAGGACGCCTCACAAGCCGCGCGCAGTTGGCCCAGCAACTCCCCGAGGGCGTCGACGGCATCGAGCAGCAGGCCGATGCGCGCACCGTCCAGGTGGGCGCGACCGCTGCGCGCGCTGTCGAGGAGAAACTCCGCCTCATGGCTGAGGCGGGTGATCTCGGAAAAACCGAAAAAAGAGGCGAGCCCTTTGATGGTGTGAATATGGCGGAAGATGTCGTTGATCGAGCCGGGCTTTGCCTCTGACGCTTCCAGTTGCAAGAGTTCTTCCTCGACCCGCTGGAGGTACTCGCCCGCCTCATCGGTGAAGGCTTGCAGCATCTCCAGGTCATCGGGACCAAAACGATAGTGCAAGGGCTTCAGGCCTCCTCTCCGCCGGTCCCCGGAAGCAACCGCCGGACCCAGTGAACCAGCTTTTCCGGCTCCGTCGGCTTGACCACGTATACATTGGCCCCCAGTTCCAGTCCTCGCGCCGCGTCGACGGCGTGGTCCTGGGTGGTGACGATGATGATCGGAGTATGGCGGTGGGCCGGCATGTCGCGCACCTCTGCGATGAACCGGAAGCCGTCCATGCGCGGCATGTTGATATCGGTGATGATCAGGACATGATCGCCTTGCAGCAGCGTTTCCAGGGCCAGGACGCCGTCTTCCGACTCCTCCACGTCATAACCGAGGGAAGTCAGGATATAGGCATGGTATCGTCTCACCATGGCAGAATCGTCAACAACTAAGATGTGTGCCATATCGTCACCCCCTACGGCTTGTAGTACACGATGTTTCCGCCGACCCGCTTCATCTTGAAGGCTTCCGTGATCCGGCTGACCGACTCGGAATGGCCGAGGTAGATGAAACCGCCGCTTCGGATGGAACGATAAAAGTTCTCCAGGACTTTCAGGCGCGACTCCGGATTAAAGTAGATGAGCACATTGCGGCAAAATATAAAATCAAACCCCGACTGTTCCTGCATCCCCGTTTGGTCCATCAGGTTCAAGTGCCTGAACTGAACCATTTTTTTCACGTTCAGGTTGATCAGGTGCATGTCCAGCCGGCTGGTGAAATATCGCTCCAGGTATTCAAGCGGAACATCCTTGACCGAACGGGCGCTGTAGTACCCCTTGCGGGCCGCTTCCAGGACCTGTGTGTTGATGTCGGTGGCCACGATCTCGATCTCCCAGGACTTCGGATCCGGCAGCATCTCCAAGAGGATGATGGCGAGGGTGTACGGTTCCTCGCCGGTGGCGCATCCGGCGCTCCAGATCTTCAGCTTCCGTTCGCCGCTGCCATGCTTGGCCTGGACAACCTCCGGCAGCACCGCCTCGGCAAAACCAGCCAGTTGGGGAAAATCTCGAAAAAAATAGGTCTCATTGACGGTGAGCCGGTTGATCAATAACTCGAGTTCCGTCGTGTCGTTGGAAAATTTGATCAAGTGGTAGTATTCGCGGTAGTCGATGAGGTCCAGTTCTTCCATCCGTTCGCTGATGCGCTTTTCCACATAGTAGAGTTTGTGCGGCTCAAACCAGATGCCCGTCCGTTTGTAGATCAACTCGGTAAAGCGCTGGTAGAGGTCAGTCGCCAAGGCCATCCCGCCGACCTCCTATCCGTTTCAGTTCCTGACCCACCGCCTGAGCGATTTCCTCATCGGCCTCCGGCGCTGACGCCGACAGGGACTCCAGCAACGCTTCCAGGTATTCTTTCCCCTTGGCGCCCATGCGGGCCATCCCGCGCACGGCGGCCAGACGCAAGAGCGGATCGGTCTGCTCGATGTTGTCAGTGAGCCACTCGAAGGTTTCCGGGTGCCGGAAAATCTCGGGACAGGCGAGGATGTGGTACCGATGGTTTTGGCAGGGGTCGTTTTCGTAGAGATAGCGGAGCAATCGGTAGACGCCGTCGCCGCTGCGCGAAGCCAGGCTGGCAATGGCCACCCGCCGGACCTCCTGATCAGGGTCGTTGGCCAAAGATTCCATGACCGACAAGAAGACCTCGTCCGAGCGGATCAGCCGGCTGGCGCGAGCGACACGGGAACGGACATCGCGATCCGACGCCGCAGCGGCGCGCAGGAAGGCGCTGTGCAGATTGGCGCCGCCGAGCGCTGTCATCACCTCAAGCGCCTCCGGTCGCGCCGACTCAGGGCAGCGGTCAAAGAGCCGCTCCAGTTCCGGCTGCAACCCCGGCGGCGCTAGGATGGACAGGGTGTCCGCCGCCTGGCGGCGCACACGGCCGCTGGGGTGTTCCAGCGCTTTAAGGAGCGCCGGCACAGCTCCCTCGCCACAGATCAGCCCGAGGCCGGAAAGGGCGACAGCCGCCACATCCGGTTCCGGGTGAACAGTCATGGCCGTCAAAAAAGATTCGGCGCCGATTCCGCAGCGCCAGGCGAGCGACACCGCATGCCGCACGAGGGCGCTGTCGGCGCGTCCCGCCAGTTCCCGCAGGATCGTCAACGGAAGAATCACCATGGCCTGTTCCGCCGCGCCGAGAAGCAGGCGGGCCAGGCGGTCGTCGGCGTTTTCCAGAAGCCGGATGAACCGGTCCGGAGACGGGCCGGCCTGCAACAGCGCCGGGAGCAACTCCTCCAGCACGCTCTCGTCCTGGCCAAAGCGTCCGACAAGATAAGGGAGGTGTATGTACAGCAGCGTCGGGCAGCAGCGAGCGGCGAGATGGGCGGCGGCAACAGCCTCCCGGGAACCGCCGTCTTCAAGATGCCGGGCGATCAGGTCATCCAATTCAGGGAACGACGGTCCGGGATCGATTCCCCGGGCTTGCAGGCTGTGCAGCAAGCGCAACAGTTCCTTCGCCGTCAGGAGGTTCTCCCTGCGCAATTCCCAGGCTACGGAAACACATGCTGCATCGCCGAGCCGCCCGGCCGCGAAGGCCCAGATGGCCGCTACGGCCGTCCGCTCCCGTCTTCCCCCCTGGAAGGATGTCAAAAAGGCGTCAATGCCTGCCATGGACGCCGGATCACCGAGGCGCGCCAGGGCTTCGATGAGGCTAAAGGCCACCCAGACGTTTTCGGTCTTGGCCAGTTTCGCTTGCATCGGCGCCACGGCGCCTGGTTCCGCCCGGCCGCCCAAGGCCTCCGCGCTGGCGGCCGCCACATTCGGATCGGGATCATCCAAGCCCCTCAGCAGCATCCCGCCGGCCCGCTCGCCGGGAATGGCGGCCAGGGCATCGACAGCCAGTTTGCGCAGGTCCCGGGAGGGATCCAGCAACCGCTCTTCCAGCGCCGTCAACGCGACAGGTCCGAGGGCGCGCATCACCTCCAGGGCGGCGTTGCGAACAGACGCTTCGGCGGAGGCGAGCAGATGGGCGGCGACAGCGGCGGTGTGGTGGCTCCGCATCTCCCCCAAGGCCCGGATGATCTGGCGACGCACATAGGCGGATGGTTCCCGTTCCAACTGCCGGGCCAGCAGTTCTACGCCGCTCGGCGAGGCGGATCGGGAGAGGAGAGCCACCGCCTCGCTGCGGTCGCTTTCATGCTCGCTCTCCAGGAGCCCTTTTGCCTTATTCATTCGACAGACCCCCTCAGGCAAAATTTCCCCGCATGCTCTCCCACCAGCGGCGCAGTTTGGCCTCTGACAGCCGGACGGCTTCGATCACCTTGTCCAGGTCGGAAAAGGGTTTGAGCAGGTAGTCGTTGGCGCCCTTTTCGAGACAGCGCACCGTCTTGTCCATCGTGGAATAACCGGTCATCATAATCACTTGCGCCAGGGGGTCATAGGCCTTGATCGCCGCCAAGAGTTCAATGCCGTCCATCTCCGGCATGACGATGTCGGCCAGGATGATGTGATACTTGCGCGCCTTGACCATCTCCATCGCCTTGAGGGGCGACGTGGTGTATGCGGCCGCAAAACCCTCCAGTTGCAAGATCCGCTGCAAGCTGATGCAGAGTTCCTCTTCGTCGTCAATCAGCAGCACTTTCGTTTCCGGATACATCCCTTGTCCTCCTTTCCGGCCGGTCCTTGTCTTCCCAACGGCCGCAACCGGCATCGACATGGTCCGTGTAGACCGGCAGTTCTCCTGTCAAGAGGGCGGCCGCCTCCAGGATGTTCAGATGACGTCGCATAAAGGGGCCCTTCGAAATTAGCCCCAGTCTTGTTCCCTTGCGTGCCAGGGCGGAACGGGCCTCGCTCAGTCGCCGGAGATCGGCCGCCTCCAGGATTTCCCTATGGCTGATATCGATCAACGCCACCCGCACCGGGCCAACGCCTGCCGCCGCCACCAGTTGGTCAACACCGCTGAAGAGGCCCTCGTTCACCGGTCTCAGGGCCACCTCGGCCACATCGCCGACATCACAAAGCCGACGGATCGCTTCGTCCGATTGTTCGGTTGAAACAACCAAAAAGAGCGGATGATCGGATCCTTCGCCACATCGGCAATCGAGAATCCGGCACGCCGGCTTCAGGCGCTCCTGAATCAGTACGTGGCGTACCTCCGGCATGGGCGCATCGGCGACCAGGCCGATCCGCAGGCAGAGCACCCGGTCGCCCGGCAGGCTTACCGGCGCGACTGCCGCCGCAGGGGGTTCCCGGTCCTCGGCATTCGTCTTCGCGATCACCGCGGTGACACTCTCTTCCATGCTCGGATTCGCGATCTCTCCTCGGCTGGTCGGTCCTCCTTTGTCACCCCCCGGTTGCGCCGAAGCCTTTTCAACAACCCTGTCGCCGGTTGCTTCCAGGGTTTTCAGATACCGCCGCTGTTCCTCGGCCCACCCGGTGTCCAGATCACCGGCGCGCAAACCGGTCAATCCCATTTCCATCCGGTCCATCGTCTCCAGCAGGATATTCACCATGGCCGTCCCCGCCGCTTTTCCCCGGCGGAAGGGATCGAGCCAGTCTTCCATCCGGTGGGCGAAGCGAGCGAGATCGTCAAAATCCAGGCTCTGGGCGCCGCCTTTGATGCTGTGAAAGGCGCGGAACACCTCCGGAACGGCCTGGGACGGTTCTCCCGACTCTTCCGCCGCCAGCAGCGCCGCGCTGGCGGCGGCCAGCATCTCCAGGGACTCATCAAAGAAAAGGGCATGAAAGTCGTATGGGCTGTTCGGTTGCATGGTCATTCCTCCTCCGGCGGCATGGCCGGCAGCCGGATGGTGAAAACGGCGCCCGCCCCGGGTTCGCTGGTCACGGTGACAGTGCCGCCGTGTTCGGTCACGATGCCCTGGACAATCGACAATCCGAGGCCGGTTCCCTTGCCGTCGTTGGTATAAAAAGGCTCAAACACCTTGGGCAGTTCCTCCGGGTCGATGCCACATCCGTTGTCGCGGATGTGGATGATCGCCTGTCGTGCCGAATCGACGGTGTCAGACTCCACCGACAGCAGTCCTGGTTTGCGACCGGAACGCTGAATCGCCTTCAGGGCGTTATGCATCAGATTGATCAACACCTGCTCCAACTGCTGGGCGTTCCCCCGCACGACCAGATCGGCAGGGACCTGCCAGGCAACCTGGACGTGCCGCGAGAGGTCACTCTCGCTCGATACGAGCATCCAGGCGTCTTCCAGGCACTGGCGCAATCGGACGGCGCCCTTCTCTCCCCGCTCCTGCCGTGAAAAGTATTTGAGACCGCTGACAATGGCGGCGATGCGTTCCACGCCTCGGAAGATGGCCTGATTGGCCCGCTTCGCCTCCGTCTCGATCGCCTTTTTTTCGGTGGCCCCATCGAGGGCAGCGCCAGCCATGGGATTCGCGGCATCGCCGGCGGCAGCATTGGCGGCGCGCCCGTGACAGAACAGCGTTCCCCGCTCAAGGTACCGTGACAGCAGTTCCGCATTCACCTTGATGAAGGTGAGGGGGTTGTTGATCTCATGGGCCACACCGGCGACGAGGCGGCCGATCGTGGCCAGGCGGTCTGCCTGTTGGAGCGCTTTTTCTTTTTCCTGAAGCCGCTGAACCAGAGCCCGGTTGGCTCGCACCCGCTCCTCCAATAAACCGGAAGGCGCGGCGTCGCCGCCTTTTTCCGCCCAGATCTGCATCTCTTCGACAAGCGCCACCACGCCCTGGCTGGTCAGCATCAGTTCTTCCGTCAGGCTGCGCACCTCGCTCCGGAGTTGGTTGAACTGGTTCAGCAAGGCGCCCAGGAACTCGGCCACCGGGCGCCACGCCCCTCCGGCGGATTGTTCCTTGCTTTGAACGCAGGCCCTATGGGGGTGGCTGTCGCGGATCTGCAGTTCCCACCACTGCCCGCCCGAGGAGGCGGTAATCGCGTTGGGAAAGCAGGCGTCAAAGACAGGCGCCGATTGGGGCAGAATCATCCCCGCCGGAATGGCCAGGCGGCTGGTGATGAGGACACCCTCCTTATCCTGCGACAGGCGACCTTGCCACTCGCCGGCCCCCTCGCCGGCAGTGGTCAACTGCCAGAAAATCAACACAATCCCGCGCAAAAAGGTCTCCGGCCTGGCGCCTGTTTCTGCCAAGAGGTAGGCGAAGGCCGGCAAGACGTCTTCGGCCTGCCCACGGCACTGGACCTCCATCGTGTCTTTCATGATCGAATCCGGGCCAACAGCACCGTCGCGTCGTCGTCGCGTTTTCCCCATGCCTGCACCCACTGACGACACATATCCCCCAGATTCCCCCCCTTCAGATCGGCGGCAGCCATCGATTGCCAGCCAAGGGCAACGCCCTTGGTGGCCGCCGCCAGCACCGCCCCTGTCGTCATGGCCAAGCGGCGCAAGGTCAACGCCGGCAGGAAAGCCCCCACCTTCCCCGGCTGGCTCCTGATCACTTGCCACTCTATTCGGTCAACCACTTGGTGATCCGAACGACCGTCCCTTGGCCGACACGAGAATCGATCGAAAATTCATCCATCAGACGGCGAGCGCCGCTCAGGCCGAGCCCCAGACCGCTGCCGCTGGTAAAACCGACGGTCATGGCCAGTTCCACATCGGCGATGCCCGGTCCCTGATCGTGAAAGATAAATTGCAAGCCCTTGCGTTTGCCTTTTCCCTCACCTGCCACCTCCCAGCACTCCATCGTCCCCCGTCCGGCGTAGAGGAAGGTGTTGCGGGCCAGTTCGCTGACGGCGGTGGTGATGCGGGTCTGGTCGATCAGGGAAAAACCAAGTCCGATTGCCGCCTTGCGGGCAAGTTGGCGGGCGAGGACGATATCCGGCTCGGTGGTGATCTCCACCCGGCCGATCATTGGCCGTTCCCCCTTCGGATATTTCCGACATTCCCGTTGAATCGGGCCAGGGCGTCTTCCAGGTTGCGGGCGGTTCGGGTCTCTTCAATGACGAGACCCATCTCCACCATGGTGATCGCCACCGTCGGTTGCAATCCCACCAACACCGTAACCGCGCCCATGAGGCGGATCATCCGAGCGGTGTCGGAGAGCAGGCGGGCCATGTAGGAATCGATCAGATCCAGTTGCGACACCTCGATGATCACGCCGCGCAGGCCGGGCTGAGCCACTGCTTCGAGCACCTTGTGCTGCATGCTCATGGCCGCCTGGTCGTTCATGTCGCTTTGGAGGGTGACCAACAGGAGATCCTGTAGTTTGACGATTGTCGCCTTTTCCATGGCCTTAACCGGCTTCCCTTTCGGAACCGAATCGCTTCTGCAGCATCTCCAGGGACAGGGCGATCCCGTCGGCCATCACGGACCGGGTGATGACCGGGCCAAGATCGACGCCCATGTGGACCATCGTCTGGGCAATGACGGGGCTGATCCCGGTGATGATCAGGGTTGCGCCGAGGAGACGGACGGCAGCGGCCGTCTTGAGGATATGGTTGGCCACGAGCGTATCGACGGTGGGAACGCCGGTGATGTCGAGGATCGTCACCCGGGCGTTGGTCTCAACGATACTGTTCAGCAGCTTTTCCATCACCTGCTGGGCCCGTTTGCTGTCCATCGTTCCAATCAGAGGCACGGCGAGAATGCCCTCCCAGATGCGGATGACCGGTGTGGACAGTTCAAGCAGATCCTGTCGCTGGTTCAGGATCTCCTCTTCTCGGGCTTTCAGGTAGACCTCAAAGATAAAGAGCCCCACCTGATCGAGGACGGTCATCAATGTATTTCCGTCGATATGGGGCAACAGTTCTTCCAGGTAGGGGCGCAGGGAGAAGACGAAAAGCGCCGTATCGGAGGGATTTAAACCGTTCGCCACCGCCATTTCCGTGATCTCCCGCAGCGTCTTCCGCAAAAACTCGGGCAACTCTCCCGTTGTCGCGGTGAAGGAAATCCCGTCGATCAACTGTTGCCCCAGTCGTTCCGTCTCCTGGTGGTGGATAGCCCCCAGGGCGATCCAGGCACTCTTTTGGACTGCGGAAAGCCAATTGGCATGGGCTTTTGGGTTCTCCTTTTCCGTCAGATGCTTCTCCATCATGGCCTTTCCTTTCTCCCTTCAAGATAAGCGGCCGTTACCAGCGGTTGACGGCCTTCACGATCTCTCGGGCGATCTGGTGCGAGGGCGCCACGATCTCGGCGCCGCCCCGCTCGATCGCTTCCCGGGGCATGCCGAAGACGACAGCCGTCGAGGCGTCCTCGGCGATGGTCACTCCGCCGGCCTGGCGGATGGCCACCATGCCGTCCGCCCCGTCTGCGCCCATCCCGGTGAGCAGCACGCCGACCGTCTTCTTGCCAAAGAACTCCACGACAGAATGCATGGTCACATCGACTGAGGGAATAAACAGGGCGTTGGCCGGCTGTGAGGTCAGGCGGATGAGCACATCGTCGCGCATGGCGTTTTTTTTCACCACCAAGTGGTGCCCGCCGGGGGCGACAACGCCTTGGCCTCGCGCCAACCGGTCACCCGCTTTGGCTTCGGAAAAACGCAGTTGGCAGTAGTCGTCGAGGCGTTTGGCGAAGCTGGTCGTAAAGGTCGGCGGCATGTGCTGTACGACGATGACGGCGGCGTCGAGATCAGCCGGCAGGTGGGGCAGGATCTCCATGAGTGTGCTCGGTCCACCTGTGGATACACCGATGACGACGACCTTGCGGTACCCATGGTCGGGGACGATGAGGGACCGTTCCCTTCGCGCCGGCCGTTCCATGGCGGCAGCGGAACGCCCCGCGCTGTGTTGGGTGGAGCTGGGAACGGAGCGGCGGCGCCGGCGTTTCGCTGCGGCTTTTACTTTGGCGATCAACTCCCGTCCAACGATGTGCATGTTGGCGGAGACGGTGCCGGACGGTTTGGCCACATAGTCAAAAGCGCCCAGTTCCATGGCCTCAAAAGTGGTGATGGCGCCTTCCTGGGTTAAGGAACTGACCATCACCACCTGCACCTTCGGGTTTTGGTCGAAGAGGAGGGACAGGCAGGTGAGCCCGTCCATCACAGGCATGTTGATGTCCAGGGTGATCACATCGGGCGAAAGCTCTTGATCCTTCTTCAAGGCGTCTTCGCCGTCGCGGGCCGTGGCCACCACTTCAATGTCCAGGTCGGTTTCGAGGATTTGACGGATCGCTTTGCGCATCATGGCCGAGTCGTCGACCACCAATACTCGAATGCTCATCGGTTATCCCTCGATTTTTAAGATCCGCTCGGAGTCCAGAATCATGACCATGCGTTTGCCCTCGCCCAGCTTGGCCACGCCACTGATGTATTCCCGTTCGATCGTCTCGGAGAGCAGCCGCGGCGTCTCTTCCACGAGGCTGCGTTCGAAGCGGAGCACCTCGGTGACAGCGTCGACGATGATGCCCGTTTTGCGTTGGCCCACATCGACGATGATGATCCGGGTGGCGTCATCGTGGTCACGCTCGGCCATGCCGAAGCGACGGCGGAGGTTGAGTGCTGGGATGATGTTGCCCCGCAGGTTGACGAGCCCCTCGACGTAGCTCGGCGCGCCCGGCATCTGTGTCACCTGAGTCATGCGGTTGATCTCCTGCACATCGGTGATCTGGATGGCAAACTCCTCTTTCCCCAGCCGGAAGGCGACCAGTTGCTCCTCTTCAATGGCGCCGGCGTTGCTCCGCACTTCCCCGCCGCCGCTGTTCTCGCCCCCCTCCAGCAGTTCGCTGACCAGGTCGGCGTCGAGCAGGTTGGCGGCATTCAGACACATGAAGAGCCGTTTGCCTTCATTCAGTTTGGCGACGCCACGGATCTGCTCCAACTCCCCGTTGGTGAAGATGGGCGGCGGCGGCTCGATGACGCTCTTGGGAACGCGGATGACCTCCATCACGCGGTCAACGCGAAACCCCGCCGTCATATGGCCCAAGTCGACGATGATGATCCGCGACTGATCGGTCACCGGCACGTTGGCCATGCCGAAGTACAGGCGCATGTTGACGATGGGAAGCAAGTGGTTGCGGATCGAGACGACCCCTTCCAGGTAGTGAAGCACATTGGGCACCGCCGTGATCTCGGGGACCCGGATGATCTCCTTCACATGCATGATGTCAAAAGCGTACTCTTCCTGACCGAGCAGGAAAGTGACCAATTGGTCTTCTTCCAGTTCGGCCCGCTGGCCGGCGCCTTCATGGACGGTCGCCGCAGCGGCGCTTTGCAGGTCAAAATCGCGCCCCTCCGATTCAACGGTGAGGGCCTGTTCGAGGTTCAAGGCCATGATCAGGCGCTTGCCCCCATTGAGTTTGACGACGCCATCGAGGTAGCGGACCGATTCGCTGCGGATCACCACCGGCGGCGGTTCAATATCGGCGCTGGCGACGCGCAGGACCTCTGATACGCGGTCGACGACGATCCCGGTCACCTGGCCGCTCACGTCGACGACGAGGACGCGCGTGTTCTCATCATGGAGTCCTTTGGCCATGCCAAAGCGCGTTCTGCCATCGATGATCGGGAGTATGCTCCCGCGCAGGTTGCAGACACCTTCCACATAATCTGGCGCTTGGGGGATCTTCGTCACTTCGGCGAAGCGGATGATCTCCCGCACATTCATGATGTCGGCGCCAAACTCTTCGTTGCCGAGGTGGAAGGTGACCAGTTGCCGTTCCGTCAGGCCGATGGACCTTGCAGTTTCGGCTGCTGTCATTCCGGTTGCTCCTTCCCCTCCGCTTACATTGTTTGCAGTTCGTCAGCCAATCCGGAGATCTCTTCGATCGCTTCGGCCAGTTCCTGCATGCCTTTGGATTGTTCCTGCGCCGCCATGCTCGCTTCCCCGGCCGCCTTTTCAGCTTCCTGGGCGGCAGCGGCGATCTGGTCGACGCCTTTGCGGGCCTGCTCCAGGGCGATGAGCGACTCTTCGGCCCCCTTGAGCACCTCTTTGACGCCGTTCAGGATGACCAGCATGGCGTCTTCAATCTCATTCAGGTTGTGGGTCGACTTCTTCGCCTTTTCCACTTCCTGAACGGCCTTCTTGGCCGACAGTTCGATGTCTTCGGTGACCTTCTTGATCTGGCTTTGAATGTTGCGGACCAAATCCTTGATCTTGTCGGCGTTCTCGGCCGATTCGTTGGCCAGGGTGCGGATGTCGCCGGCGACGACAGAGAAACCGCGACCATACTCGCCGGCCCGGGCCGCTTCGATGGAACCGTTGACAGCCAACATGTTTGTCTGGATGGTCACATTCACAATCGCATCGACGATCTTGTCGATCTTGCGGGTCGTCTCTTCGAGGATCTTGATGTTGCGCGCCGACACGATGCTGGCTTCGGAGGCGGTTGAGATGCCGACAATCAGCCCGTCGACGCCTTTTTTGTTGACATCCAGCAGGGTGCGCAGTTCAGCCACTTTCTCTTCCGACATGGAGGAGAGGTTGCGCATCTGGTTGGCTGCGGTGACGAGCCGCTCTGACAGGGCCGCGCCTTTTTGGGTCAGTTCGCCCTGCAGCTTCGCCCCTTGGGACAACTGCCCCATGGCCGTCATGATCTGGCGGGAGGCGCTGTTGGCTTCTTCGACGTTGGCCGACAATTCTTCGGCGGCAGAGGCCAGTTCCTCTGACGACTTTTGGGCGTCCGTGGACACCTTCAGCGTTTCGGCCAGTTGGGCCAGTTCGTTGGCGGCCGATCCCATTTCGGAAAAGGCCTTGTTCTGCTCTGAGACAGCCTGGTTCACCTCTTCAGCGGCGTTGCTCTGCTCCTCAGCCGCTGCAGCGACCTGCTCCGCCACAGAGAGAAACTCAATCGCTCCTTTGTTGGCGTCGACGGCGCTCTGAGATACTTCTATCACAGCGCTCTGGACCGCCCCCATCTCTTTGCCTATCTTGCTCAGGTCGTCGGTGATCCGCTTGGCCTTTTCCACTTCGGCGCTGGCGGCGACGCCGGCCTCTTCCACATCCTTGACGACGATTTTGACGTTCTCCTGGATGTTGGAAACCAGGTTGCGGATATCGCGGGCCGATTTTTCGGAGATCTCGGCCAGGTTGCGCACCTCATCGGCGACGACAGCGAATCCGCGGCCATGTTCCCCGGCGCGAGCCGCCTCAATAGCGGCGTTCAGCGCCAGCAGGTTGGTCTGGTCGGCGATGCGGACGACAGCCTCGACGATGTTGCCGATCTCAGCCGATTGCTTTTCCAGATCATTGACCAGTTTGGTCGATTCTATGTTCGTATCGGCCGATTCTTTGATACCGTCAATCAGTTGTTCGATGTCAGCAGAAGTGGACAGGACGAGCGGTTGGGCGATGTTGACCTTCTCCAGGGACTCTTTGGCGCGACTGTTGGCAACGACAGAGGCTTTGTCGATCTGGTTGATGGCCGCCCGGGATTGCTCAGCGGCGGAGGCCGCTTCGTCGGCGCCGGTGGCGATCTGGGCCATCGTGGAACCCAGTTCAATCGCCGCGTTGCTCGCCTGTTCGATGCCGGAGGCCAGCTGCTCTGTCGCGGTGGCGATGCGCTCGGCCAACTGCTGCTGCTTGGCCAACGTGCGGGCGCGCACCTTTTCCATCGCTTTTCGTTTCGCAAGGTCCCGTTTCTGGGCGATCTCCTCCGCCGTCCCTGCCTGATCATGGCGCGCGAGTTTGTTATTTGCCGCGGTTGAACTCGGACCGCTCACCGATCCGGCAGCCGGTCTGGCTAATTTTTTCTCCACGCTGACATCCTCCTTCTGCATTTCGATGACCCCTATGACTCGGGTCCTATCATTCATTAATGCAAAAAGCATGCCAACGGAACTCGCCCTGGAACCTTTTGAGGGAGAAAGCCCTGTCTATTCTATTAATTTTTTTTATTTTATTGTCTCGCCAGGACAGGGGGGACGCTCTTGCTCTTCCCGTGAACAACCCCTGTACGGATCGGTACACCGATCGGTGCGTTTGAACGGATTTGCACATTCTCGAAATGAATGAAAAAAGAACCGCTGCTCCGGTTTGCTCAACCTGCGGCGATTCTTTATCTGCGGCGGTTCCCCTGGTCAGTCCCAACAATCGGCCGAGGAAATGCCCTTAAACCGGCTCTGCATTCGTTCCAGACGGCAGTAGAGAGACCGGCGGGAAATCCCCAGATAGCGGGCCGTTTCCGTCTTGTTGCCCCGGTGCATCTGCAAGGCCTCGCTCACGATCCGATCGACAAAATCCTCCAACTCAAACCCTTTTTCAGGCAAGCTGAACTGATAGGGATCGAGACTGGGGCATGCCGGGTCGCCCGATTGCAGGGATTGGGGCCGAGAGGCCTGCAACAGGGTCAGATGAACGGGCAACAGTTCCTCCTCGTCAAACATGAAGACGACCCATTCCATGGTATTGCGCAACTCGCGCACATTCCCCGGCCAGGGGTAGTCGAGCAGGATCATGGCGGCTTCCGTGCTGATCCGCTTGAATCGTTTTTGTTTCTGTTTGGCCGCTGCGCGCAGGAACATGCCGGCCAACGGGACGATGTCATCGGGACGCCGCCGCAACGGCGGCAGTTGCACGTGCCCGACGCGGAGGCGATAAAAGAGATCCTTGCGAAAGCGGCCTTCGGCAACGCTTTTTTCCAGATCCTGATTGGTGGCGCAGATGATGCGCACGTTGGTCGATACTTTTTTTAACCCGCCGACGCGGTAGTACTCCTTTTCCTGGATCACCCGCAAGAGCTTTCCTTGCAATTCAAGGGCCAGTTCCCCCACCTCGTCGAGGAAGAGCGTACCTCCCTGGGCGAGGTCCAGTTTGCCGCGCTGTCCTTTGGTCAAACCGCCGGTGAAGGCGCCGGCTTCATATCCGAAGAGTTCGCTCTCAAACAACGTGGGTGTGAGGGCGGCGCAGTTGATATCGATGAAGGGCGCTGTTTCCTCAATGCTGCCAAAATGGATCAGCTTGGCGATGACCTCTTTGCCGGTCCCCGTTTCTCCTTCGATCAGCACAGGGATCGTCCGGTCGGTGTGAAACTTCAGGGCCGACTGGACGATGGACCGCATACTATCGGAGAAGATGCCGATCCCGCTCAAGCTGGTTGAGTGGACGACGACGCGGGTTCGGCCAGGTTCGGTCACGATGGCCTCTTTCACCTCCACCGGCGGGATCGCGCTGATCCGCCGGGGCTGGGACGTCCACAGTTGACGGGCGGCGATCCGCTCAGTGATCGTCGCCAGTTGGTCCACGTTGATCGGTTTGAGCAGGTAGTCGCTGGCGCCTGCCCGCAGCGCCGAAACCGCCGAATCGACGTCGCCGTGGCCCGTAAAAAGAACAACGGCCGTATCCTGCCCGTATGGTTGAGCCATGATGGTCTGCAACAGTTCGAGGCCCGACAGAAGAGGCATGCGGATATCGGAGAGAACCATGGCATAGTTCCCCTGATAATAGCGGTTCAACGCTTCTCGACCATCATCGCATTCATCGACAGCATGCCCCAGTTCACGCAGAAAATCGCCGATACAGGCGCGACTGTCCAAGTCATCATCGACTAAGAGGATGTTCATCGCTGGCCTCCTCCTCTGCATGTCTTTCATAAACGGGCAAGGTGACGCGAAAGGTGGCGCCACAATCAGGATTGGCAGTGGTGTCGACGCGCCCCTGAAAGGCGGTAACCACCGAATGAACGATGGAAAGGCCCAGCCCCATTCCCTCGATGGGTTTCGTCGTAAAGAAGGGCTCAAAAATCCGACCGCGCAACTCTTCCTCTATGCCGCAGCCGTTGTCTTCCACTTCCAGGATGACACGGGCGCCCGCCTGGCGGGTCGATAGGCGAATCTGCTTCTCCACGCGCTCCACACTGTCCAATGCATGCATGGCGTTGACGAGCAGATTGATGACCACCTCTTCGAGCCGGTTGCTCACGGCCAATACCGGAGGCAGCGACGGTTCCAGGCAGGTTCTAACAATGATTCCGTGAGAGGAAAGCTGGCTGCCCATGAGCGCCAGGGCGCCTTCGACAGCCCGGTTGAACTGACAGGGTTGGGGAACCGTAGGGGTCTGGTTGCGAACAAAGGTGCGGATATGTTGAATGATGTCATTGATCCGATCGGCCTGGGTGGAGATACGTCGCACGTTGTCCATGATCTTGTCGATGTCGGCGGGCTTTCCTTTTTTATGCCAGTAGAGCATGCTGTCGGCGATGACCTTCAGCGAGTTCAAGGGTTGGTTGATCTCATGGGCGATCCCGGCGGCGATCCTCCCCAGCGACGCCATCCGTTCCGCCTGGAAGTCCCATTCGGGAACCTCCCTCTCTCGCCCCAGGGGACAGTGTTCCTGTTCAGGAGGTGCGGCTATGGGCCCGGCCGTGTGTGCGGACGGGTTATCGAAGGGGTTATCGAAGGGGTTATCGAATGATTTATCAGATATTTTACCGGAACTGTCGCGCCTGCTGTCCATGTCGCTGTCCCTCTCCTCACGCTCGTTCCTATCTATCGTGTTCATTACCATCACTAGCAGTCTTTTGTGAACGAAGGGATAAGCACTTTTTAATGCATTGCTTTCCATCATGAAAGGATACATCGATACCCCATATGTGTTGCCATCGCACTTATTTCTACGTTATCATCGTCAAACCCTCTTCATTGGAATCATAAAGAGCATGGCAAAAGGCGGAATAAAAAAGCGAACCTGCACACATTCGCACAGGTTCGCTTTTTTGAGATTGTCCAGGGCCATTTCGAGGCATATTCGCCTCGGCGCCCCGCTTGGAGAAAGAAAATTAGCGTTTCGAGAACTGGGGAGCGCGACGAGCCGCTTTGAGGCCGTACTTTTTCCGTTCCTTCGCGCGAGGGTCGCGGGTGAGGAATCCGGCGCGCTTGAGCACGGGACGCAGTCCGATGTCCGCTTTCAACAGCGCCCGGGCGATGCCGAGGCGGATGGCGCCGGCTTGTCCGGTGGTGCCGCCGCCGTGGACGTTGCAAAGGACGTCGAAACGGCCTTCGCTCTTCGTCAGATCCAGGGGCTGACGGACGATCATCTCCAGGGTTTTCTTCCCGAAGTACTCCATCAACGAACGGTTATTGACCAGGAACTTGCCTTCGCCGGGAACGAGACGCACACGGGCGACCGATTTCTTCCGGCGGCCGGTTCCTAAAAATTGCACTTGAGCCACAGGTCACTACCTCCTTCCCTAATCCCGAATGGTCCAGGCTTCCGGTTTTTGGGCCTGATGGGGATGCTCCCCGCCTTGGTAGACATTCAGCTTGCGATACATTTGCGCGCCCAGGCGGTTCTTGGGCAGCATGCCCTTGATCGCCTTTTCCACGGCGCGCTCCGGCTTGGTCTTCAGCAGGGTGCCGTAGTTGATCAGGGTCATCCCACCCGGATAGCGGGAATGATGGTAGTACATCTTTTGGGTCAGTTTCTTGCCGGTCAGCGCCACTTTCTCGGCGTTGATGATGATGACATGGTCACCGGTGTCCACGTGGGGGGTGAAAATGGGTTTATGCTTTCCGCGCAGCAAACGGGCAGCCTCGGAAGCAACCCGACCCAGGGGCTTGCCTGCGGCGTCGATGACGTACCACTTGCGTTCGACGTCTTCGGCTTTGGCCATGAAGGTGCTCATCGCGTTCCCTCCTCAAAGGTATCGTCCTGTTTTATCCTATCGGGGCGGCCCTGCGATTTGTTTGGCCGGTCGTCGCCGCCCGCAACGCCGGGACCTGCCCACCCACTCCGCCTGGCGTGTCACTACTTGAGGGAACGCCTCCGGTGGTTTTTCAGCAGAGGGCCTCTCTCCTGACCTCTGGGGCTAGTAGAAGTTTCGGAGAAAAACTCACTATAACATTTTATTTTACGTTGAAAGGAAAGTCAAGGGGATCATGCCAGACCTTCATCAGGCAAAGTCCCTGAGGCGGCGCCGTCGTCCCGGCTCGCGTGCGGTCTCTGGCGGCAATGATCGCCGGGATCTCTTCGGGATCAATTTTCCCTTTGCCCACATCGATCAGGGTGCCGGCAATGATGCGGATCATGTTGTACAAAAAACCGTTCCCCATCACATCCAGGATCAGCCGGTGCTCCTCCTGCCGGGTCAGCTCACACCGCCAGACGGTGCGGACAAAATCTTTGACCGGGCTGCCGGTGGCGCAGAAGCCGCGAAAGTCGTGGGCGCCTGTGAAGTGCTGCGCCGCCGCCGCCATGGCGTCAAAACGCAGAGGCGGGAAGACCTGGTGGGAGTAGCGCCGGTGAAAGGGCGACGGGATGCGGTGATTGTAGATGGTGTAGCGGTAGTGCTTGCCGAGGGCGCCAAACCGGGAATGAAAGGCGGCAGGAACCGTCTGGGCCGCCACGACGGCGATGTCCGGCGGCAGGAGCGAGTTCATGGCCAGGGGAAAGCGATCGTCGGGAATCCGCGAGGCGGTGGCGAAGTCGACGACCTGCCCTCGCGCATGGACACCGGCGTCGGTGCGCCCGGCGCAGTTTAGCTTGGCCGTCTCCCCGGTCAGACCGTGGATCGCCCGGACCAACTCGTCCTGAATGGTGGGCAGAGCCGGGTCTTCCTGGGTTTGAAAGCCGTGATATCCCGTTCCGTCATAGGCGACAGTCAGTTTTAGGCGGCGTTCGTTCATGGGGCATATCTCCAGAGACAAAGCATAACGAAGGCGCCAGCGACAGCGCCGGTGATGGCGTAGTCGCTTCCGTTCATGGCGAGGGGCCGCATGCGGGTCCGCCCTTCGCCCCCCCGGTAGCAGCGGGCTTCCATGGCCATGGCCAGCTCGTCGGCGCGCCGGAAGGCCGAGAGCAGCAGCGGCACCATCAAGGGGACAAGGCTCTTCACTCGCGCAACCAGGCTGCCGCTGTCAAAGTCGGCGCCCCGCGAGGACTGAGCCTTCATGATCTTTTCCGTCTCCTCGATCAGCGTCGGGATGAACCGCAAGGCGATTGAGGTCATCATGGCAAACTCGTGGGCTGGCAACCCGATCTTCTTCCCCGGGGAAAGGAGGAGTTCCAACCCGTCGGTGAGGGCGATGGGCGATGTGGTCAAGGTCAGCAGCGATGTGGCGGCGTACAGCCAAATCAGACGAAGGCTCACCATCAGCCCCTGCTCCATCCCTTCCCTGGTGATTTCGAAGGGTCCCCACTGGGCTACGGTCTCCCCCGGCGTGCCCAACAGATGCACGCCCAAGGTGAAGACGATGAAGATCCAGAGCGGTTTGATCCCTCGCAGGATGTAGTGGATCGGCAACCGGGAGGCAATGACGGCGAGCGCGATGGGCAGACCGGCCAGTGCAACCGATGGCAGGGTCGGCAATAGGAAGAGGTCGATGCTGAAAAGCAGTGTCGTCATCAGCTTGGTCCGTGGATCGAGACGATGAACGGGAGATGGGAGGGGCACATATTGACCGAGGGTGATGTCGTTTAACATGGCCCATCTCCCTTCAGCACGCGCAAAATCTCCCCGGCAGCGCCTTCCATGTCGATCACGCCTGTCGACAGGGCCAATCCCTCTCGGCGCAACCGGTGGAGCAAGCGGGCAGCAAAAGGAAGCTCCAGCCCGAGGTCGGCGATTCTGTCTGCTGCCGCGAAGACCTCTTTGGGCGTCCCTTGCAACACAACCTGACCCTGGTCCATGATCAGCAGCCGATCAGCCAATTGGGCCACTTCTTCCATGTGATGGCTGACCATGATGACGGTCATGCCCCGGTGATGATGAAGGTCGTCGATCAACGCCAGCAGCTTTCGCCGCCCCTGCGGATCGAGACCGGCTGTCGGTTCATCGAGGATCAGCTTCTGAGGACCCATGGCCAACACACCCGCCAAGGCCACCCGGCGCTTTTGCCCGCCGCTCAGTTGCAAGGGGGAACGCTTCGCCACCGCCTCGGCGTCCAAGCCGACCAAGGCCATGGCCTCCTGCACGCGGCGCTCCACTTCCGCCCCATCGAGGCCGAGGTTGCGCGGACCAAAGGCAATATCGTCATAGACGGTCTCGTCAAAGAGTTGGTGCTCCGGGTATTGAAAGACGATGCCGACCCGTTGACGCAACTGGCGCAGGGCGCTTTTGCCAGCAAAACCTTTGCCGCTTGCCCCCTTGCCCTCGTTTCCGCCAACGGTGATCTCGTCGACGACGACGGTGCCGGAGGTGGGCAGCAAGAGCCCGTTGAAATGCTGGATCAGTGTCGATTTTCCCGATCCCGTGCGGCCGACAATCCCCACGAGTTCACCGTCGCGGACGGACAGATCGACATCACAAAGCGCCCTAACCGCCAGCGGCGTCCCCGCTTTGTAGACGTGACTTATATGTCGAATTTCTATCGGCACAGGGCGTTCACCAGCTTTTCCATCGTGACTGCGTCTAAGGGGACGTTCAGACCCCGTTCCCGCAAGCGACGGGCAATTTCGACGGACGGCGGCGGTTCCAATCCCGCCGCTTCGAGCAGCCCTTCTTCGCAAAAGAGCGCTTCCGGAATCCCGTCAAAAACGACCGTTCCCTTTGCCATGACAACGACCCGTTCCGCCTCGGCTGCCTCTTCCATGTCATGGGTGATCGTGATCACCGTCATGGCCAGTTCCTTATGTAAGCGGCGAACCGTCTGCAGCACCTCGCGGCGGCTCTGCGGATCAAGCATCGATGTGGCTTCGTCAAAGACGAGATACTCCGGCCGGAGCGCCAACGCGCCGGCGATGGCGACCCGCTGCTTCTGTCCCCCTGACAGGTCGTGGGGCGGCCGCTCCCGGAGGGACTGCAAGCCCACTACGTCCAAGGCCTCATCGACACGCCGCCGGATCTCCTCGGAGGGCAGACCCAGATTCTCGGGCCCGAAGGCCACATCCTCTTCCACCGTCGTCGCCACCAACTGGTTGTCGGGGTTCTGGAAGACCATCCCCACCTGCCGCCGGATGTCATAACACTGCCGGAGGTCCTGCGTGTCCAGCCCGTTTACCCGCACCCGGCCTCCGGCAGGCGTCAAAAGCGCATTCAAATGCTTCGCCAACGTCGACTTCCCTGACCCATTCGCACCCAGCACCGCCACCCACTCGCCGGGTCGGATCGTGAGGGACACATTCGAAAGAGCCTGGATGGCGTCTCCGTCAGGATTCCGGTACTGAAAGCTGACGTTTTCAATGCTGATCAAGACATGTCCCCCTAAAAGGAAAGCCAGGAACCCCTGATCCAGCGGATCAACGGCCCTGACCTCGTAAACAGAACAACACACGCCAATAGCCCGCAAAAGCGGGCTAGCGGATTAGACGAGCTCGACGACGCACATGGGGGCGGCGTCGCCACGGCGGAACCCGGACTTCATGACGCGGGTGTAACCGCCTTGCCGCGTGGCGTATTTGGGGGCGATTTCCGTAAACAGTTGGGTGACGACCGATTCTTCCTGGATGAACGCCAGGGCTTGCCGGCGAGCGTGCAGGTCGCCTTGTTTACCCAGGGTGATCATCTTGTCGGCGATCCGGCGCAGTTCTTTGGCCTTCGGCTCGGTGGTCACGATCTTCCCGTGCTTGAGCAGGGAGGTGGTGATATTGCGCAGCAACGCCCGGCGATGGTTGGTCGGACGGCTGAATTTACGGTAGGGCACTCGATTCCCTCCTTTGCGACGGGGCTAGATTTAGTCTTCTGATTTACGCAACGACAGACCAAGGGCAGCCAGCTTGGCGTCCACTTCTTCGAGGGACTTGCGGCCAAGGTTGCGCACCTTGATCATATCTTCTTCCGTCTTATTGGTCAGGTCCTTCACGGTGTTGATCCCGGCCCGTTTGAGGCAGTTGTAGGAGCGAACGGACAGATCGAGTTCCTCAATGGTCATCTCGAGGATCTTGTCCTGGGGCCGTTCTTCCTTCTCAACCATGATCTCCACGTTCTCTGTGTTCTCCGTCAAGCCGACGAAGAGCTTGAGATAGTCGTTCATGATCTTGGCCGACCAACTGATCGCCTCTTCCGGCGTCAGGCTGCCATTCGTCCAAACCTCCAGGATCAGGCGATCATAGTTGGTGATCTGACCGACGCGGGTATCCTCGACACGGTAGTTGACCTTGCGGACCGGCGAGAAGTTGGCGTCGATGGGGATCACGCCGATGACGTGCTCTGATTTGCGATGTTTGGTCGCCGTGATGTAGCCGCGGCTTTTCTCCACGGTGATCTCCATGAAGAGCCGGCCGCCTTTATCGACGGTGGCGATGACCTGATCGGGGTTGAGGATCTCCACATCGGCATCGGCGATGATGTCCTCTGCGGTGACGATCCCTTCCCCCTCGAACTCAATCCGGACAACCCGCGGTTCCTCGGTATGCATCTTGATGGCAAGCTGCTTGAGGTTCAGAATGATATCCGTCGTGTCTTCGACAACGCCGGGTATCGTAGAGAACTCGTGAAGAACACCTTCGATCTTCACCGAAGTAACGGCGGCCCCGAACAGGGAGGTAAGGAGAATGCGACGAAGGGAGTTGCCCAGGGTCACCCCGTAACCTCGCTCCAGAGGCTCGACCACAAACTTGCCGTAGGTGGCGTCGTCACTCCGGGCGACACACTCGATCTTCGGTTTTTCGATTTCCAGCATGTACTGCTGAACCCTCCCTTGGCTTGAATCGGAAAACCCCTAATACTAGCGGGAGTACAATTCGACGATCAGGTGTTCTTGCAGGTTCGTGTCGATGTCTTCCCGTTTGGGCAGCGCAACGACGCGACCTGTCAGATTGTTGACATCGAGTTCCAACCATGCCGGAGGCGTCTTTTGACCAAGGCCTTCGACAATTTCTTTGAAGAGAGGGGTATCCTTGCTCTTCTCTTTCAGTTGGATCACATCGCCCACCCGGATTTGAATGGAGGGGATGTTTACTTTCTTCCCGTTGAGGGTAAAGTGGTTGTGCAGCACAAATTGACGGGCCTCGTTCCGGGAACGAGCAAAGCCGAGCCGGAAGACGATGTTGTCCATACGGGTTTCCAGAAGGCGGAGCAGGTTTTCGCCGGTGACGCCTTGCTGGCGATCAGCCTCTGCGAAATAGGTGCGGAATTGGCCTTCCAGAATGCCGTACACCCGGCGGGCTTTTTGTTTTTCCCGCAATTGCAGGCCGTATTCGGAGACTTTCTTGCGGCCTTGGCCGTGCTGGCCGGGCGCGTAGGTGCGACGATCAACGGCGCACTTGCCCGTGTAGCAGCGATCCCCTTTGAGGTATAATTTGGCCCCCTCCCGCCGGCAAAGGCGGCAGACCGGACCGGTATAACGTGCCATTCTGCGGATGCACCTCCTAGGTCTTCAGATTAGACGCGGCGACGCTTCGGCGGCCGGCATCCGTTGTGGGGGATGGGGGTTACGTCTTTGATCATGTTGACTTCCAGGCCAGCGGCTTGCAGGGAGCGGATGGCCGCTTCCCGACCGGCGCCAGGGCCTTTGACCAGGCATTCGACTTCCCGAAGGCCATGCTCCATGGCTTCCTTGGCAGCCGATTCGGCGGCCATCTGAGCGGCGAAGGGAGTCGATTTTCTCGAACCCTTGAAGCCGAGGACGCCGGCGGAAGCCCAGGAGAGGGTGTTGCCGTTGGGGTCGGTGATGGTGACGATGGTGTTGTTGAAGGTGGATTTGATGTGGGCCACACCACGGTCCACATGCTTGCGTTCTTTCCGCTTGGTGCGGGTTACGCGACGTGCTGCTGCCATATCCGGTGCTGACCCCCTTTACTTCTTCTTCTTGCCAGCGACGGTCCGGGCGGGACCTTTGCGCGTGCGGGCGTTCGTCTTGGTGCGCTGGCCGCGGACAGGGAGGCCGCGACGATGGCGAAGGCCGCGGTAGCAGCCGATCTCCATGAGGCGCTTGATGTTCAGGGAAACTTCCCGGCGAAGATCCCCTTCGACTTCCACGTTCTTATCGATGTACTCCCGCAGGCGGGCCACTTCTTCATCGGTCAGATCGCGGGTCCGCGTGTCGGGGTTGATGCCGGTTTCAGCCAGGATCTTGACGGCGGTGGGACGACCGATCCCAAAAATGTAGGTCAGCGCGATTTCAATCCGCTTGTCCCTGGGCAGGTCGATGCCGGCAATACGTGCCATAGTGGTGAATGCACCTCCCGTTAATTAACCTTGTTTTTGCTTGTGCTTCGGGTTTTCGCAAATGACCATGACTTTGCCTTTGCGTTTGATGATCTTGCATTTGTCACAGATCGTCTTTACTGAAGGCCGCACTTTCATCTTCGTTCCTCCTCGGGGGATCGACGGCTTGTATGATGACCGTTCAAGTATACTACGACCTTACTTGAAACGGTAGGTGATCCGTCCGCGGGTGAGATCATAGGGCGACAATTCGACCGTCACCCGGTCGCCGGGCAGAATCCGAATAAAATTCATCCGGATTTTTCCCGACACATGGGCGAGGACCTTGTGGCCGTTCTCCAACTCCACGGTGAACATCGCGTTCGGCAAGGGCTCGACAACGCGACCCTCGACTTCAATAACGTCCGTTTTGGACATAAGGAATTCCAGCCTCCTTGATTTTACGAACCGGTCTCCAAGGTCTCCAGCAATCGGCGGAGCGCACCGGAGACCTGGGCGTTTGCAGGAGTTTTGCCCTGTTGAAGCATGTCGCCGATTTCCGTTGCCACCAAGCCGGCGCACCGGAGATGCTTGATCTTCTTCTTCTTGGGGTTTTCCACTTTGCGATAGTGTCCGTCCGCAATCAGAAGGTAATCGGGATCGAGAATTTTCAGCACCAGAAAATGCTTATCCTCGTCCCTTCCGGCTAGAGAACGCACCAGCTCGCCTGGCCTGATACACCGTACCGTCACTGTCACTTGCTGTGTACACGAGTGAGGACCTCCGGTCCATCATCGGTAATGGCGATGGTATGCTCAAAATGGGCGGACGGCTTATGGTCTTTCGTGACCACCGTCCACTGGTCTTCCTTGGTTTCGACTTCCCAGGTTCCCGCGTTGACCATCGGTTCAATGGCCAGCGTCATGCCCGATTGAAGCCGCGGTCCCCGTCCAGCCGGCCCGAAATTGGGCACCTGCGGTTCTTCATGCATCTTTTTGCCGATGCCGTGACCCACAAATTGGCGGACAACGGAAAACCCGTTTCCTTCAACATAGTTCTGAATGGAGTGGGATATATCAAAGAGACGGTTGCCTACTTTCGCTTCTTCGATGCCGATCTCCAGGGAACGGCGCGTCACGTCCAGCAGGCGTTGAAGCGATTCGTCAATTTCCCCGACAGGCAGCGTCACCGCAGCGTCGCCATGGTAATCATTGACATATGCTCCGACGTCAATACTGATAATATCCCCCGTTTGCAACTGCCGTAAACCTGGAATGCCATGAACGACTTGTTCGTTGATGGAGGCGCAGATGGAAGCGGGGAAGCCCTGGTAGCCTTTGAAGGAGGGCTTGGCGCCCTTCGAGCAGATGAAATCCTCCGCCTTCTGGTCCAGTTCTGCCGTGGTCACTCCCGGCGCCACCGCTTTTTCCATCTCTCGCAGGGTCTCGGCCACAATCCGACCGGCATCCCGCATGTAATCGAGTTCCCGGGCGGCTTTCAAGACGATCATCAGGCGTCTCTCCCCAGGGCGGCGCAGATGTCCGCAAACACCGCCGCCATATCCTGTTCCCCGTTGATTCGCTTGTAGCGTCCTTTGGCCTCATAGTATTCAATGAGCGGTTGAGTCTGCCGGGTATATACATCCAAACGGTTCTCCGCCGTTTCGCGGGAGTCGTCGCTGCGCTGGTACAGTTCGCCGCCACACTTGCCGCATACCCTCTCCGAGGGAGGCGGGTTGAAGACGACATGGTAGGTAGCGCCGCACTGGCGGCAGATACGACGACCAGTCAACCGTTCGATCAGGTTTTCCCGGGGGACATGGATGTCGACGACGGCATCCAGTTCCAAGGCCAGTTCCTTCAAGGTTGCTTCCAACGCATCCGCTTGGGGCACGGTGCGGGGGAACCCGTCCAGGAGGAAGCCTTTTCGGCAGTCGTCCTGGGCCAAACGTTCCCGCACGATCCCGATGGTTACTTCATCAGGAACGAGTTGACCGGCATCCATGAAGGATTTGGCCTTCCGACCCAGTTCCGTACCGTTTTTAATGGCGGCGCGAAACATGTCGCCAGTGGAAATGTGGGGAATGGCAAACTGGCTCACCAGCTTTTCGGCTTGAGTCCCTTTGCCGGCGCCCGGCGGACCCATCAGCAATACGTTCACGGTATATCCCTCCGTAAATCCCCCGTCCATACTGACAGGGATGGTTGCTGTGGGCAGGTCCGGGATGTTTCCTTGCCGCTCCGTAGACAGATTTCCTCCGTCCAGGGACATGCCCACTCTTTATATACTTCTATTTCATGAATCCTTGGTAATGCCGCATCAACATGTTGGATTCCAGTTGCTTCATCGTATCCAAGGCCACACCGACGCAAATCAGAAGCGCCGTGCCGCCGAAGTAGATGTTGGTGATCCCGGTCAACATGATGACGAAGGTCGGCAACAGGGAGATGACCGCCAGGAACAACGCGCCAACCAGCGTGATGCGAGACATCACCCTGGTGATGTAGTCGGCTGTCGGTTTTCCGGGCCGGAGCCCGGGGATGAAGCCGCCATGCTTCTTCATGTTGTCGGCCACATCGACAGGGTTGAAGGTGATGGCGGTGTAGAAGTAGGTGAAGAAGAGGATCAGCAGGGCATAGAAGGCGCTATGCAGGAAGGAGCCGAAGTTGAAGTACTGCTGAAACCACTGTCCCACCGGAGAACCGGGGAAGAAGGCGGCAATCGTCGTCGGCAGGGCCAGGATGGAGGAGGCGAAGATAACGGGGATGACGCCAGCCTGGTTGACCCGCAGGGGAATGTGGGTGCTGTGCCCGCCGTAGACGCGCCGTCCGACGACCCGTTTGGCGTAGTTGACCGGGATGCGCCGCTGCCCTTCATTGATGTAGATGATCCCCGCGATGGTGGCGGCGGCGATCAGCACGAAGAGCAGGACGTTCAGCACGTTCGTCGTGCCGACTCGGACGTACTCATAGAGCTGTCCGATGCCGGAAGGGAGTCGGGAGACGATACCGGCGAAGATGATCAGCGAAATGCCGTTGCCGATCCCTTTCTCGGTGATTCGCTCGCCGATCCACATCAGAAAGACCGTGCCGGCCGTCAGGGTTACAGCGACAAGCAGGTAACTCCCGACGGTAGGGTTAGCGACGGCGCCTTTCAGACCATAGGAGAGTCCGATGGCCTGAATAAAAGCCAGGATGATGGTGAAGTAGCGGGTGTACTCGGTGATTTTTCTCCGACCCTCTTCGCCCTCTTTGGCCAGTTGTTCCAACGAGGGGATAACGACGGTGAGGAGTTGCATGATGATCGATGCGTTGATGTAGGGGGTAATGCTCATGGCGAAGACGGAGAATTTCCGGAAAGAGCCACCTGAAATCACGTCAAAGAAGCCGAAGAGGGCCCCCGAGTTCAACAGTTGATCGATCACTTCGCGGTTAATGCCTGGCACAGGAATGTGAGCGCCGATGCGGAAGACAAGGAACATCATCAGCGTGAAGACGATCTTGCTCCGCAGATCGGGCAGTTTCCAGGCATTTTGCAGAGTGCCCACCAGAGTGGACATGTCTTACATCACCTCTACTTGGCCGCCAGCAGCTTTGATCTTCTCCGCCGCAGCCTCACTCACCCCATGGAGTTTTACCGTCAACGCTTTTTCGATGTTGCCTTCAGCCAGGAGCTTGACGCCGTCTTTCAGCTTCTTGATCATTTTCCGTTCCAGAAGCAGTTCCGGCGTCACCACCGTGCCAGCCTCGAAGACATCGAGGTCGCCCACGTTGATGATGGCGAATTCCTTTTTAAAGGGGGCATTGGAAAAGCCCCGCTTGGGAATCCGGCGCTGGAGCGGTTGTTGACCGCCTTCAAAGCCGGGACGGACACCGCCGCCGGAGCGAGCTTTTTGACCTTTATGACCACGGCCGGCCGTTTTGCCCAGGCCGGAACCGGTGCCTTGCCCTTTCCGGGTCGGTTTTTGCCGCGACCCCGGAGCCGGTTTCAGATCATGGAGTTGCAATGGGTACACCTCCTCGCGTTAGGCTTCCACTTCTTCCACGGTCACCAGGTGGTTGACCGTGCGAATCATGCCCCGGATGGCGGGGGTATCATCGTGGAGGACCGATTGATGGAGCTTTTTGAGACCCAGGGTGGCCACGGTGAGCTTTTGGTTCTTGGAGTAACCGATGGCGCTTTTCACCCAGGTGATCTTAAGTTTGTTAGCCACGGTTGACCCTCCTAACCAATAATCTCTTCGACCGTTTTGCCGCGCAGTTTGGCGACCTCTTCGGCGCGCTTCAGGCTGCGCAGGCCTTCCATGGTGGCGCGCACCATGTTGTTGGCGTTGTTGGATCCCAGGGACTTGGTGAGGATATCGTGAATCCCAGCCAGTTCGAGGACGGCGCAGACAGGGCCGCCAGCGATGACGCCGGTACCTTTGGAGGCCGGCTTCAGCAACACACGGCCAGCGCCGAACACGCCGAGGGCGGGATGGGGGATGGTTGTGCCAACCATGGGGACGACGATCAGGTTCTTTTTCGCGTCTTCAACGCCTTTGCGGATCGCTTCAGGCACTTCGCCGGCCTTGCCGAGGCCGAAGCCTACGTGGCCTTTGCCGTCACCGACAACAACCAGGGCGCTGAAGGAGAAACGGCGACCGCCTTTGACGACTTTCGCCACGCGGTTGATGTAGACGACTTTTTCCTGAAGATCCAGACCGCTCGCGTCTATTCTTGCCATTCTTTTCCCTCCTTTATGCGGGACGCTTAGAATTGAAGCCCCGCTTCCCGGGCTGCTTCGGCCAGAGCTGCGATCCGGCCATGGTAGATATAACCGCCGCGGTCAAAGACCACTTTTTCGATGCCTTGTTCCAGGGCTTTCTTGGCGACGAGTTCGCCGACCTTTTTGGCCCCTTCGATGTTCCCGCCGGATACGTTGGCTGCCTTGAAATCGCCGTCGAGGCTGGAGGCGGCCACCAGGGTCCGGCCGGTGACATCATTGACCACTTGGGCGTAGATATGATTGAGACTGCGGAAGACGCACAGGCGGGGACGCTCTTCAGTGCCCTGCACCCGTTTGCGAATCCGCATGTGTTTCTTCAGACGTGCGGCATCGCGGTCAAGTTTTTTGATCACTCGGGCTCACTCCCTTCGACCTCGGGTTAGGGCTTATTTTTTGCCTTTTTTACCGCCGGTCTTACCGACTTTGCGGCGGATGACTTCGGTATCATACTTGATGCCCTTGCCCTTATAGGGTTCAGGCTCCCGTACGGCGCGGATGTTGGCCGCCAGCGCGCCCACTTTTTCCTTGTCGATCCCTTTGACGATGACCTTCGTCGGAACAGGGACTTCCACTTCCAGCCCTTCACCGGGGTCGATCTCGACCGGGTGGCTGTAGCCGACGGTGAGGACAAGCTTTTTGCCTTGCTTGGCCGCCCGGTAGCCGACGCCGACCAGTTCCAGGTTTTTGCTGAAGCCCGTGGACACACCGTCAACCATGTTGGCGACGAGGGTGCGGCTCAGGCCGTGAAGGGAGCGATGGAATTTATCGTCGCTGGGGCGCGTAACCTGGACGGTGTTGCCTTCCACCGTGACGATGATGTCTTTATGGAGTTCCCGGCTGAGTTCGCCTTTCGGCCCTTTCACCGTAACGACATTGCCTTCAATCGTTACGTTGACGCCGGCCGGGATCGCCACGGGTTTCTTGCCGATCCGTGACATGGTCACACCTCCTGCTGTGTGCGATTCGGTTCAAAGAATAGGTCTGTTACCAGATGTAGCAGAGAACTTCTCCGCCGAGGCCGGCTTTCCGAGCAGCTTTGTCGCTCATGATGCCCTGCGAGGTCGAAAGAACGGCGACACCCAGTCCGCCGAGGACCTTGGGAATCTCTTCTTTGCGGGCGTAGACGCGCAGGCCCGGCTTGGAGATCCGTTTGACGCCGGTGATGACTTTCTCACGGTTGGGGCCGAACTTCAGGTAGATGCGGAGCAGGCCTTGCTTGTTGTCTTCGACGTACTCGACGTCTTTGACATAACCTTCGCTCTTGAAGATCTCTGCGATGGCCCGCTTGACTTTGGAAGCCGGAACTTCCACTTTGTCATGGTAAACCATATTGGCATTGCGGATCCGTGTCAGGAAATCCGCGATTGGATCGGTCATGACCATTGGGCTGGTACCCCCCTCCGTGTATCTTTACCAACTGGCCTTGGTCACGCCGGGGATTTCCCCTTTGTAGGCCAGGTTGCGGAAGCAAATCCGGCACATCCCAAATTTCCGCATGTAAGCGTGGGGGCGTCCGCAGATCTTGCAGCGATTGTGCGCGCGGACGCGAAATTTGGGGGAACGGCTTTGTTTCACGATCATGGATGTTTTTGCCACGAGATTCCCTCCTGTAATGCCTTATTCGGCGCGGAACGGCATTCCGATCAGCCGAAGGAGTTCACGGGCTTCTTCGTCGGTCTTGGCCGTCGTCACAAACGTGACGTCCATCCCGCGCATACGGTCGATCTTATCGTACTCAATTTCCGGGAAAATCAGTTGTTCCTTCAGGCCGAGGGTGTAGTTGCCGCGACCGTCGAAGGATTTGGGGCTCACGCCGCGGAAGTCGCGGACGCGGGGCAAGGACAGGGTGACAAGTTTGTCGACGAAGTCGTACATCTTGTCGCCGCGCAGGGTCACCTTGCAGCCGATCTTCATGCCTTCCCGCAGTTTAAAGCCGGCGATGGATTTCTTCGCCGTCGTGATGACCGGTTTCTGGCCGGTGATGCGGGTCAGGTCGCCTACCGCCGCGTCAAGACCTTTGGGGTTCGAAATCGCTTCCCCGAGGCCCATGTTGACGACGACTTTTTCCAGGCGGGGGATTTGCATGACGTTCTTATATCCGAACCGCTGCATCATGGCAGCGTTGACATCGGTTTGAATCTTTTCTTTCAGACGGGCCAATCTGCTGACCTCCTCTCGGACGAGGCTTTACTTGTCTTTGTCAAGCACGTCGCCGCATTTGCGGCAGATGCGAGCCTTGTCGCCGTTTTCCAAGAACATATGACCGCTGCGCACCGGCCGGTCGCATTTGGGGCAGAAAATCATCACGTTGGAGGCATCGATGGGCGCCTCTTTCTCGATGATGCCGCCTTGGGGATTGGCTTTGCTGGGCTTCGAGTGCCGTTTGACGACGTTAACCTTCTCAACGACAACCCGGTTTTTGGCGGGAATCACTTCAATGATTTTGCCTTTTTTCCCAGCGTCCTTGCCGGTGATGACCTGTACCAGATCGCCTTTTCTTACATGGACTTTCGGGTTGGCCATGGTGCTTTCACCTCCACCCTACAGTACTTCGGGGGCCAACGAAATGATCTTCATGAAATCGCGGTCGCGGAGTTCGCGGGCCACGGGCCCGAAGATACGGGTCCCCTTCGGGTTTTTTTGATCATTGATGATAACAGCGGCGTTTTCGCTGAAGCGGATGTAGGAACCGTCTTGCCGTTTGATCGGTTTCCGAGTCCGGACAACCACGGCTTTGACGACGTCTCCCTTTTTAACCACGCCGCCGGGCGTTGCCTCTTTAACAGATGCGACGATGATATCGCCGACCGAGGCATACCTCCGGTAGGAGCCGCCCAACACACGGATGCACAACAACTCTTTGGCTCCGGTGTTGTCACCGACCCGGAGTCGAGTTTCTTGCTGGATCACGACGGTAACCTCCTATGCCGTGGTTTATACGATGACGGCCTTTTCAACGATGCGGACTACCCGCCAGCGCTTTTCCTTGGAAAGGGGACGGGTTTCCATGATTTCAACGATATCGCCGATTTGGCAGGCGTTTTCTTCATCATGGGCCTTGAACTTCTTCGTCTGTTTGACGGTACGGCCGTACAGGGGGTGCTGGATGCGGCTTTCAACGGCGACAACGACGGTCTTTTCCATTTTGTCGCTCGTGACTTTACCGATGCGAGTCTTGCGTTCGGCACGTTCGGACACTGCTTCTTACCTCCTTACCCGCTGCACTAAGCCTTTTGGGCTTCCAGTTCTCGTTGACGGAGGACTGTTTGCGTCCGGGCGATGTTTTTGCGCACGTCCCGGATCCGCATGGGGTTCTCCAACTGTTGGGTAGCAAGTTGAAAGCGGAGGCGGAAGAGCTCGTCTTTGAAGTTGGTGAGCTGTTTCTGCAGTTCTTCCGTGCTCAGGTCATGCAGTTCTTTAGCTTTCATTCGCTTCACCACCCACTTCTTCCCGTTTTACAAACTTGCACTTGATGGGCAGCTTGTGCATGGCCAAGCGCATGGCTTCCTTGGCGATATCCTCAGGAACGCCGGCCAGCTCAAACATGATCCGGCCCGGTTTGACAACGGCAACCCAGTATTCGGGGGAGCCTTTACCGGAACCCATCCGGGTTTCAGCCGGTTTGGCTGTGACAGGCTTATCGGGGAAAATCTTGATCCAGACTTTACCGCCCCGCTTGATGTAACGGGTCATGGCGATACGAGCGGCTTCGATCTGGCGGCTGGTGATCCAGGCGGCTTCAAGGGCTTGCAGGCCGTATTCACCAAATGCGACACTGTTGCCGCCTTTGGACTTGCCTTTCAGACGGCCCCGTTGCACCCGACGCCATTTAACGCGTTTCGGCAGCAACATGGGTTATTTCCCTCCTTCCGCGGCGGCAGGCGCCCGGCGGTCACCACGGGGGCGACGATCGCGACGGTCAGAACGTTCGGGACGCTCAGCGCGCTCGGCAGGTTCACGGGTTTCACCGGTGCGGTTTTTGGCGCCCGGCAGAATTTCACCCTTGTAGATCCAAACCTTGACGCCGATGATGCCGTAGGTGGTGTGCGCTTCGGCAAAACCGTAGTCGATATCGGCGCGCAGGGTGTGAAGGGGAACCTTGCCTTCGTTGTACCATTCGGTCCGGGCGATTTCAGCGCCGCCAAGACGACCGGAGACCATGATCTTGATGCCTTCGGCGCCAAGGCGCATGGTGCGACCGACAGACTGCTTCATCGCACGACGGAAGGAGGTCCGCTTCTCGAGCTGGGCCGCCACGTTCTCGGCAACGAGTTGGGCGTCCAGTTCGGGTTTTTTCACTTCGGCGATATTGATGTTGACGGCGCGACCCGTCAGTTTTTCCAGCTCTTTGCGCAGGTTTTCCACTTCAGCGCCGCCGCGGCCGATGACGATGCCCGGCTTGGCGGTGTGGATGGTCACCTTAACGCGGTTGGCGGCCCGTTCAATCTCAATACGGGGGATGCCGGCGGCGTAGAGTTTCTTTTTGACAAACTTACGGATTTTCAGGTCTTCATGCAGCAGTTCGGCGTAGTTTTTGCCAGCGAACCACCGAGCCTCCCAATCCTTGATGACACCAATCCGGAACCCTTTCGGATTGACTTTTTGACCCACGACTTATCCCTCCTTCGTCCCGGCGTTGGCGTCGGCCTTCGCAGCAGCGGTTTTCTTGACGGCTGCGGGCTTGGCGGGCTTTTCGGCGACAATAACGGTGATGTGGCTCATGCGCTTCTTGATGACGTCGGCGCGGCCTTGCGCGCGGGGGCTGATCCGTTTCATGCTGGGACCTTGGTCGACGAAGCAGGTCTTCACATAAAGATCAGCCGTGTTCATCTCATAGTTGTGCTCGGCGTTGGCGACAGCCGATTTGAGGACTTTCGCCACGTCGGCAGCGCTTTTCACGGGGGTAAATTTCAAAATGGCAAAGGCGTCGGCTACCGATTTGCCCCGAATGAGGTCAATGACTTGACGTACCTTCCGGGGAGAGGTGCGGACGTACTTGGCCACCGCTTGGGCGGTTTTGGCTTCCATTGGCCTTCCTCCTCTTCTCCCTGGCCTAGCGCAGACGGCTGGATTTCTCCGAACCGGCATGGCCTTTGAAGGTCCGGGTCGGGGCGAATTCGCCCAGCTTGTGTCCGACCATGTCTTCGGTCACGTAGACGGGGATGTGTTTCCGCCCGTCATGGACAGCAAAGGTGTGACCGACAAATTGCGGAAAAATGGTCGAGCGCCGGGACCAGGTCTTGATGACCCGTTTCTCGTTCTTTTGATTCAGATCCTCAACCTTTTTCAACAGGCTGGTTTCAACATAAGGTCCTTTTTTCAGAGAACGGCCCATGCACGATCCTCCCTTCTGGTGTCGGGGTGGCGAGTGGTCTTACCCGCTCCGTATGGCCGGACCATCTTACTTGGTGCGGCGCTTGATGATCAGCTTATCCGAAGACTTCTTCCGACGGGTCTTGCCGCCGATGGCCACTTTACCCCAGGGCGTAACAGGCGCTTTGCGTCCGATGGGGGAACGGCCTTCACCACCGCCATGGGGGTGATCGACGGGGTTCATGACAACACCGCGGACGGTGGGTCGGATGCCCATCCAACGTTTCCGACCGGCTTTGCCGATGGTCACGTTTTCATGTTCCAGGTTGCCCATCTGACCGATGGTGGCGCGGCACTCGGCCAGCACCTTGCGCATCTCGCCGGAGGGCAGGCGCAGGGTGGCGTGGTCGCCTTCCTTGGCCATGAGCTGGGCGGCGACGCCAGCGGAGCGGACGAGTTGGCCGCCTTTGCCGGGGCGCATTTCAATGCAGTGGATCAGGGTGCCGACGGGGATGTTCTTCAGGGGCAGGCAGTTGCCGGTCTTGATGTCGGCGTCAGGACCAGAGACGACGGTGTCGCCCACGTTCAGACCGTTAGGGGCGATGATGTAGCGCTTATCGCCGTCAGCGTAGCTGATCAGGGCGATGCGCGAGGTCCGGTTCGGATCGTACTCGATGGAAGCGACCTTGGCGGGAATGCCGTCCTTGGTGCGCTTGAAGTCGATGACCCGGTACATGCGCTTATGGCCGCCGCCTTGGTGCCGAACAGTCAGTTTGCCCTGGTTGTTGCGCCCGGCGTTCTTTTTCAGGGGCTCAAGCAGGGACTTTTCCGGTTCGGTCTTGGTGATCTCTTGAAAGCTGGCCACCGTCATCTGGCGGATACCAGGCGAGGTGGGCTTAAATTTTTTCACAGCCACGCGGTTTCCCTCCTTTGGTCCGGCCAGACTTAGACGCCTTCGAAGATTTCGATCTTGTCGCCATCTTTCAGGGTGACGATGGCTTTCTTCTTGTCGGCGGTCCGTCCGGCATACTTGCCCATCCGCTTGGGCTTGCCTTTGACGTTCATGGTGTGAACATCAAGGACCTTGACGTTGAAGAGTTGTTCAACAGCATGTTTGATCTCGATTTTGTTGGCTTTCGGCTCCACCACGAAGGTGTATTTGTTCTCCTGAGCCAAGTCCATCGACCGTTCAGTGATGACGGGTTTTTTCAGAACGTCATAGGGGCTGCGCATCAGGCGAACACCTCCTCAACCTTGGCCACGGCATTTTTGGTGATGACCAGTTTGTCGTGGTTCAGGATGTCATAGACGTTGATGCCAACAGCTTCAACAGGGGATACGCCGGGGATGTTGCGGGCCGATTTAAAGACGGTTTCGTCGATGTCGGCGGTCACCAACAGGGCCTTGCGTTCCACGTTGAGCTTGTTCATGATTCCGGCGATGGCTTTCGTCTTCGGGGCGTCCATTTCCAGGGCGTCGACGACGATCAGGTTGCCGGAGCGGACTTTGTCCGACAGGGCCGATTTCAGGGCCAGACGACGGGCCTTCTTCGGCATAGCGACTTTATAGCTGCGGGGCTGGGGCCCGAAGATGATTGCGCCGCCGCGCCAGAGGGGCGAACGGCTGGTGCCGGCGCGAGCGCGACCGGTGCCTTTTTGTCTCCAGGGCTTTTTGCCGCCCCCGGAGACTTCGCCACGGGACTTGACCTTGTGGGTACCGCTCCGCCAGGCGGCCAGCTGGGTAACCACGGCCTGGTGCATGACGGCCTCGTTGGGCTCAATGCCAAAGATCTCATCGCTCAGTTCGATTTCACCAACCTGAGCGCCTTCGATGTTGTAAACGGCTACTTTCGGCATGTCGTGTCCTCCTTTCTCCGGGGGTTGATTACTTAACCTTTACGGAGTTTTTGATCAGCAGCAGACCGCGTTTGGGACCGGGCACCGCGCCTTTGATCAGGAGCAGGTTGCGCTCGGCGTCGACACGGAAGACTTGCAGCTTTTGTACGGTAACGCGTTCGTTGCCCAGGCGACCAGGCATCTTGCGACCCTTGAAGATGCGGGCCGGGCCTTTGGCGCCGGCAGAACCGGGGCGACGATGGTACTTGGAGCCGTGTTTCATCGGTCCGCGTTTGAAGTTGTGGCGTTTGATGCCGCCGGCAAAACCTTTGCCTTTGGATGTGCCGACCACATCGACATACTCACCGGCAGTGAAGACATCGGCTTTCAGTTCTTGGCCAACCTTATACTCGTCCATGCTGTCCACCTTGATCTCGCGCAGAACGCGCACCAGGCGAACGCCGGCGTTTTTCAGGTGACCTTTTTTCGGCTTGTTCAGCAGTTTTTCACGGACATCGCCGAAACCGATTTGCACGGCTTCGTACCCGTCCTTCTCCATGGTTTTCTTTTGAACGACAACACAGGGGCCGGCCTGGACAACCGTCACGGGCACAGCAACACCGTTGTCGGCAAATACCTGCGTCATACCGATTTTTCGTCCGAGAAGACCTTTCTTAGCCACCAATGACACCTCCCATCTCTAGCAAAAGGATTACAGCTTGATTTCGATATCCACGCCCGCCGGCAGGTCCAGACGCATGAGCGCATCGACAGTCTTCGGATTGGGTTCGAGGATGTCGATGAGGCGCTTGTGGGTGCGCATCTCGAACTGCTCACGGGAGTCTTTGTTGACGTGGGGAGAGCGCAAGATGGTGTAGATGCTCTTCTCCGTCGGCAGCGGAATCGGACCGGATACCGCCGCGCCGGTCCGCTTGGCCGTCTCAACGATCTTTTCGGAAGACTGATCGAGAATCCGATGATCGAAAGCCTTCAGGCGGATCCGAATTTTTTGTTTACCCATGTAGGTAAGTCCCTCCTTTTGTTCGCCCGATTGATTACGGACCTTCTCCGCGAAAATTACCCCAACAACGCTCTCGGGCGTGTCGTAAGTAAAAAGACACAAAGAGAGCTGCGCCCACCAATCCCGAGCCATTGTTGGGCAACCTTTCGCTTCATCGCAAAGCCAACCCACAATATGAAATTTTAGCACCAAGTGTTCGGAAATGCAAGCGGTTTTTGCTCTGTATTAGAATATTTCTCGGAAAATCTGCGGGAATCGGGCGGTTGGCGTGCCGATACTGATCAAGTGCCTATGGTTACCGCGCGGGTCGTCTTGTGATGCCGGTGAAGATGCGCGATTTAATTCGCACTTTAATCGCGGGGGCTGGCGGCGGCCTTCGCTAAGAGCTCCGCGGCGGCTCGCTTGTCGGCTACGCTGGGGCGCCAAAACTTTAGGGTTGTATGCATGTCGATGGCGCCCTTTAACGCTTCGCCTCTGCGCTCGCTCTTCGCCGCTCCGCTCAAATCGCTCAGGCCACCGCCAGCCCTCTGCTATTTCAATGATCTCCCCTAGGTAAGTGAAGATACTAAGTTAGGAAACTCCACACAGTATTTCATGGCTTTTCTGTTAGAAATACAACCTATATCAAATCAAAGATAAACTAGATGTATTCAAATTTTTCCATTTTTGCCTCAGTACGGATACTATAGTCGGCGATCAAAAATGCCATTGCTAGCTCGGTCTTTTTACCATAAATCTATTTACGTTTTTTTCGAATCCATATTGTTCATATAGTCCGTGCGCGTCGAGTGTTCCTAATATACCGTTCAGACCTTTCAATTCTTCGCTAGCAACTATTGTCTCTACAAGTTTTTTCCCAATACCTCTGCCTCGATACTCTTCATCGATGATGACATCTGCTAACCAGTACATTGTTGCAAAATCTGTGACGACCCGAGCAAATCCGATTTGTCTGTTTCCGAGATATACGCCATAACAAAGCGACGTCTCAATGGATTTGTTTATGGCTTCAGTAGGTCTTTTATTTGCCCAATAGGACGAAGCCAAGAACCTATAAATCGTCTCATGGTCTAAAAGCGACTTGTCCGTGCTGATTAAATAATCTTTGCAATTGAGCTCCATAAAATCCCCTCTACTTATGAGTCGACTACAATATGGCGCGATGAAGTCCTGTGGCACCGGGTGCGCCCGTTGGCGCACCCGCGCCACCTTCGCATCTCAATGGACTCGGAAATCCGAATTTTGCAAGGACACTAAAAGACGGCTATATAAGGAAGCGACCGGGTCGCCTGAAATAATTCAGGGACCCGGTCGCTTATAAGCCGCTTGGCGATCGATTACTCGATGATACCGGTGACAACACCGGCGCCGACGGTCCGGCCGCCTTCGCGGATAGCGAAGCGGAGGCCTTCTTCGATGGCGATGGTTTTGCCGAGTTCGATGGTCATCTTGATGTTGTCGCCAGGCATGCACATTTCAACGCCTTCGGGCAGTTCGATGAAGCCAGTGACGTCAGTCGTGCGGAAGTAGAACTGGGGCCGGTAGCCGTTGAAGAACGGGGTGTGGCGGCCGCCTTCTTCCTTGGACAGGACGTAGACTTCGGAGGTGAACTTGGTGTGGGGTTTGATGGAACCGGGCTTAGCCAGAACTTGGCCGCGCTCGATGTCTTTCCGTTCAACACCGCGCAGCAGAGCGCCGATGTTGTCGCCGGCTTGGGCGAAGTCGAGGAGTTTGCGGAACATTTCAACGCCGGTGACGACGGTCTTGCGGGTGGCTTCAGCCAGACCGACCAGTTCGATTTCTTCGCCGACTTTGATCTGACCACGCTCGACACGGCCGGTGGCGACGGTGCCGCGACCGGTGATGGTGAAGACGTCTTCAACGGGCATCAGGAAGGGCTTGTCGGTGGCGCGCTCGGGGGTGGGGATGTACTTGTCGACTTCGTCCATGAGCGCCCAGACTTTGCCGCACCATTCGCATTCGCGCTTGCCGCAGCCGCACTCGAGGGCTTTCAGGCCGGAACCGGCAACGATGGGAATGTCGTCGCCAGGGAACTCGTAGGAGGAGAGGAGTTCGCGAACTTCCATCTCAACCAGTTCCATCAGTTCGGCGTCATCAACCATGTCGGCTTTGTTCAGCCAGACAACGATGTAGGGAACGCCAACCTGACGGGCGAGGAGGATGTGCTCACGGGTCTGGGGCATGGGGCCGTCAGCAGCAGACACAACCAGGATGGCGCCGTCCATCTGGGCAGCACCGGTGATCATGTTCTTGATGTAGTCGGCGTGACCGGGGCAGTCCACGTGGGCGTAGTGACGGTTGTCGGTTTCGTACTCGACGTGAGCGGTGTTGATGGTGATACCGCGTTCACGCTCTTCGGGAGCGGCGTCGATTTCGTCGTACTTTTTGAAGGAAGCTCCACCAACTTTGGAGAGAACCAGGGTGATGGCAGCGGTGGTGGTGGTTTTACCGTGGTCAACGTGACCGATGGTGCCGATGTTCACGTGCGGCTTGGTGCGCTCGAATTTGGCTTTTGCCATTTCGTACTCATCCTTCCTTTTCAGGCTTAAGGAATTTTAATGAGGGCGGCTTGGCCACCCTCTATCCGGCGAAAATCGCCTGTGGCGATTTAGCCTTTCCGTTTCGCGATGATGCCTTCAGCGATGTTGCGGGGCACTTCTTCGTTGTGGCTGTACATCATGACGTACTGGCCGCGACCTTGGGTGCGCGAACGCAGGTCGGTGGCGTAGCCAAACATCTCGGACAGGGGAACAAAGCCGCGCACCACTTGGGTGTTGCCGCGAGCTTCCATGCCTTCGATGCGGCCCCGGCGAGAGTTGATGTCGCCGATGACGTCGCCCATGTATTCCTCAGGAACGGTGACTTCGACTTTCATGACCGGCTCAAGGATGACCGGCTGCGCCTTCGCAGCGCCTTCCTTGAAGGCCATGGAGCCGGCAATCTTAAAGGCCATTTCCGAGGAGTCCACATCGTGGTAGGAACCGAAGACCAGGGTCACGCGGAAGTCAACAGTGGGATAACCGGCGAGGACGCCTGTTTCGGCGGCTTCACGGATCCCGTTATCGATGGGTTGGATGTATTCGCGGGGAACCACACCACCAACGATCTTGTTGACAAATTCGTACCCTTCACCAGGTTGACGCGGTTCGATTTCGATGACGGCATGGCCGTACTGACCGCGACCACCAGACTGGCGGACGAACTTGCCTTCCGCCTTGGCCTTGGTGCGAATGGTTTCCTTGTACGCGACCTGGGGACGTCCGACGTTGGCTTCGACCTTAAATTCCCGCATCATCCGGTCCACGATGATCTCCAAGTGAAGCTCACCCATGCCGGAGATGATCGTCTGACCTGTTTCATGGTCAGTGGACATGCGGAAGGTCGGGTCTTCTTCGGACAAACGCTGAAGGGCGATGCCCATCTTGTCTTGGTCAGCCTTCGTCTTCGGTTCAATGGCAACGTGGATAACCGGATCAGGGAACTGCATCGACTCAAGGATGATGGGCTGTTTCTCATCACAGAGGGTGTCGCCCGTCGTGGTATCCTTCAGACCGACAGCAGCAGCGATATCGCCGGTGTAGACCTCGGCGATCTCTTCCCGGTGGTTGGCGTGCATCTGGAGGATGCGGCCGATCCGTTCCTTTTTGCCTTTGGTCGAGTTGTAGACGTAGGAACCAGAGCTCAGTTTACCGGAATAAACACGGAAGAAGGCCAACTTGCCCACATAGGGGTCAGCCATGATCTTAAAGGCCAACGCAGAGAAGGGCTCTTCGTCGGAAACCTCACGAACATCTTCCTCACCGGAATCGGGGTTGACACCCTTGACGGCAGGGATGTCGACCGGGGCGGGCAGGAACTCGACGACAGCGTCGAGCAACGGCTGCACGCCCTTGTTCTTGAAGGAGGAGCCGCAGAGAACAGGAATCATCTTGACGGCCAAGGTGCACTTGCGAACGCCGTCACGGACTTCTTGCTCAGTCAGTTCTTCCCCTTCGAGGTACTTCATCATCAGTTCCTCATCGGACTCAGCAACCGCTTCAAGGAGCTTTTCCCGGTATTCGGCGGCGACTTCGGCGAGGTCCTCGGGGATCTCGGAGACGTCGCTCGTCTTGCCCAGGTCGTCGACATAGATGATGGCTTTCATGGTGATCAGGTCGACGATACCCTTGAATTGGTCTTCGGAGCCGATGGGGATCTGGATGGGCACAGGGTTGGCGCCCAAGCGTTCCCGGATCATGTCGACGCCACGGAAAAAGTCAGCGCCGATGCGGTCCATCTTATTGATGTAAGCGATCCGGGGAACACCGTACTTGTCGGCTTGGCGCCATACGGTTTCCGATTGCGGTTCGACACCGCCAACGGAACAGAAGACGGCGACGGCCCCGTCCAATACCCGCAGGGAACGTTCGACTTCAACGGTAAAGTCCACGTGGCCGGGCGTATCGATGATGTTAATCCGATGCCCGCGCCATTGGCACGTTGTTGCGGCAGAGGTGATGGTGATACCGCGTTCTTGTTCCTGAACCATCCAGTCCATGGTGGCAGCGCCATCATGAACCTCACCGATTTTGTGCACCCGTCCGGTGTAGAACAGGATGCGTTCGGTGGTGGTCGTCTTGCCGGCATCAATGTGGGCCATAATGCCGATGTTCCGTGTCTTATCTAACGGAAACTGTCTAGGCACGCTCGTTCCCCCTTTCTGTCGGATCTCAGGTCCTAGCGGGACTCTGTTGGCTTACCAGCGATAATGGGCGAAGGCCTTGTTGGCTTCGGCCATCTTATGAGTGTCTTCTTTTTTCTTGACGGCGCCGCCGGTGCTGTTGGCGGCATCCATGATTTCACCAGCCAGCTTGTCAATCATGGTCTTGCCGGAGCGCTCGCGGGAGTACTTGATGAGCCAACGCAGGCCCAGGGTCTGGCGGCGTTCAGGACGAACTTCAATCGGAACCTGGTAGTTGGCGCCACCGACGCGGCGAGCCTTGACTTCCAGGAGGGGCATGACGTTCTTGAGGGCAGCCTCCAGAACTTCCATGGGGTTCTTGTTGGTCTTTTCCTTGATTTGGTCAAGGGCGCCGTATAGAATGGCCTCGGCAGTGCTCTTTTTCCCATCCAACATGATTTGGTTTGCCAGTTTCGTGACAACCTTGGAGTTGTAAATCGGATCGGGGAGCACTTCACGCCGGGCGACTGATCCTCTTCTCGGCATCGGATTCTCCTCCCCTCGTTACTTCTTCCCTTTGGCAGCCGTGGCGGCGCCTTTTTTGGGGCGTTTCGTTCCATATTTCGAACGGCCCTGGTTACGGTTCTGGGTACCGGCGGTATCCAGAGCGCCACGAACGATGTGGTAGCGCACACCGGGGAGGTCTTTCACCCGGCCTCCGCGAACCAGAACGACGGAGTGCTCTTGAAGGTTGTGCCCGATGCCGGGAATGTAGGCGGTCACTTCCACCCCATTGGTCAAACGCACCCGGGCCACTTTGCGCAGAGCCGAGTTCGGCTTATTGGGAGTGGTCGTGTAAACACGGGTGCAAACCCCACGTTTTTGCGGACACTCTTTCAATGCCGGAGCGGTCGATTTCTCCGTGAGAACTTCGCGGCCTTTGCGGATCAACTGGCTAATCGTTGGCATGAACATCCACCTCCTTCCCGGAATTCTTCTTACAACTCACCCATGCGTATCGTCAGTGAAGAAATTATCTACTCAGCCACAATGGCCGCCGACGCCGAGCCAACCTTGATATTGCAAGCCAGGCCAAGCGCCTCCATCGAATCCACGTTGACAACGGGAATCGCTTTTTCTTCACACAGCTTCATTAAAGGATTCACCAGATGAGGGTCGGCGTCTCCGGCAATGTACACCAGCTTGACCTGCCCCTTCTCCACCGCCTTCAGGGTCTGCTTGGTGCCAACCGTCTTCTGGCGGGCTTGTTTCAAGCGCTCCAAAGGCATAGTAATCCTCCTTTAACGAATCACACACTTGATTATAGTATCACTTCCAAAGATGCGTGTCAACAAAAATGCTGTTAATACCGTCATCTCTGTCGGTAGAAGGAAAAGGGCCGGTCAGGCGGCGCCTGTATCCGGCCCGTCCCTCTTCCCTTTGTCGTTGTATCGGCTCAGGCCATTCCGTCTTCCATAAACTCGTCGGGCAGTTCTTCGTCGCCGGCGAGAAGCTGGATGTTGCGGTAACGGGACATGCCGGTGCCCGCCGGAATCAGCTTGCCGATGATGACGTTCTCTTTGAGGCCCAGCAGCGGATCCACCTTGCCTTTGATGGCGGCCTCGGTGAGCACCCGGGTGGTCTCCTGGAAGGAAGCCGCCGAGAGGAAGGAATCCGTGGCCAGCGAGGCCTTGGTGATGCCCAGCAGGATCGGACGGGCCGTAGCCGGTTCCAGACCTGCTTCAATGGCCTTCATGTTCTCCGCCTCAAAGTCAGCGATGTCGATGAGACCGCCGGGGAGCAGATCCGTATCGCCCGGTTCCTCGACCTTCACTTTGCGCATCATCTGCCGCACCATGACCTCGATGTGCTTGTCGTTGATGTCGACGCCCTGCAGGCGGTACACCCGCTGCACCTCGCGAAGCAGATAGGTCTGAACGCCCTGAATGCCCTTGACACGCAGCATGTCATGGGGGTTAACAGAGCCCTCTGTCAGTTCAGCGCCGGCTTCCACCCGCAATCCGTCTTCTACCTTCAAGCGAGAGTTATAGGGAATGGCGTAGTGGTGCTGTTCGCCGTCATCGGTGACAATCTCGATGTCCTTGCGGCCTTTGTTTTCGACAATCCGGATGATGCCGTCTTGTTCGGCGATGATCGCCAGACCTTTCGGTTTGCGGGCTTCGAAAAGTTCCTCAACCCGCGGCAGACCTTGGGTGATGTCGTCGCCGGCGACGCCGCCGGTGTGGAAGGTCCGCATCGTCAACTGGGTGCCCGGTTCGCCGATGGACTGGGCGGCGATGATGCCGACGGCCTCGCCGATCTCGACGGAGCGGCCGGTGGCCAGGTTGCGCCCATAGCAGCGGCGACAGACGCCGTAACGGGTGCGGCAGGTCAAGACGTTGCGGATGTAGACGGAATTCTGATCCAGCTTGCCCTGTTTGATCAACTGTTCGATCCGTTCCGCCGCGTCGGCCTGGATCTCCTCGTTGTACTCGGCCAGCTTCTCGCCGGTCTCGGGGTCGATGATCTCTTCCAGTGCGTAGCGACCGGTCAGACGGTCGGTGAGTTTTTCAATGACCTGCTTGCCGTCGACAATGGCTTCGACAGAGATGCCTTCGTGGGTGCCGCAGTCGATCTCCCGGACGATGACGTCCTGAGAGACGTCGACGAGACGGCGGGTCAGGTATCCGGAGTCGGCGGTCCGCAGCGCTGTGTCGGCGAGGCCTTTCCGAGCGCCATGGGTGGAGATGAAGTATTCCAAAACAGTGAGGCCTTCACGGAAGTTGGCTTTGATCGGCAGGTCGATGATGCGTCCTGACGGGTCGGCCATCAAACCGCGCATCCCGGCGAGCTGGCGGATCTGTTGGATGTTACCGCGGGCGCCGGAGTTGGCCATCATGTACACGGGGTTGAATTTGTCCAACGTCTGCATCAAGGCTTGGGTGACGCCGTCGGTGGTCTTATTCCAGATGTCGATGACCTTCTGATAGCGTTCTTCTTCGGTAATCAGGCCGCGACGGTACTGCTGTTCGACCTTTTCGACGCCGCCATCGGCCTCGCCGATGAGCCGTTTCTTCTCTTCCGGGACTTCCACGTCGGTGATCCCAACGGTGATGCCGGCGCGGGTCGAGAAGGTGTACCCCAGTTTCTTGATGCCGTCGAGCATGGCGGCGGTTTCGCTGATCCCCAACTTGTCGTAACAACGGGCGACGATGTTCCCCAGCTGTTTCTTGCCGACCACTTCGTTGACGTAGCCGACCTTGGGGGGAATCACGCTGTTAAAGATCAGTCGACCCACTGTCGTTTCGAAACGTCCCTGCTGATAGAGGGCGCGTGTTTCCGGTTTGGCGTACTCGATCGCTTCCACCACTCGCGCCGTCGGCCGGACGCGAATCCGGGCCTGCAGGTGGACGCTCCTCGCGTCGTAGGCAGCGATGGCCTCATCGGGGCTGGAAAAGATCATGCCTTCGCCCTTGGCGCCTTCCCGCTCGATGGTCAGGTAGTAAGAACCGATAACCATGTCCTGGGTCGGCGTGGCGACAGGCCGTCCATCCTTCGGGTTGAGGATGTTGTGGGCGGACAGCATCAAGTTGCGCGCCTCAGCTTGGGCTTCGGCGGAAAGAGGCACGTGCACGGCCATCTGGTCGCCGTCAAAGTCGGCGTTGTAGGCGGTGCAGACCAGCGGGTGGATCTGCAGCGCGCGGCCCTCGACAAGCACTGGCTCAAAGGCCTGGATGCCCAGACGGTGCAGGGTTGGCGCACGGTTCAGCAGGACGGGGTGCTCGGCGATGACATCCTCCAAGACATCCCATACCTCGTTTTTGACGCGCTCCACCATCCGTTTGGCGCTCTTGATGTTGTGGGCATGGCCGTCTTCGACCAGCTTCTTCATGACGAAGGGTTTGAACAGTTCCAGCGCCATCTCTTTGGGCAGGCCGCACTGGTGCAGTTTCAATTCCGGACCGACGACGATGACGGAACGGCCCGAATAGTCGACCCGTTTGCCGAGCAGGTTCTGGCGGAAACGGCCCTGCTTGCCCTTGAGCATGTCGGAAAGGGACTTAAGGGGGCGGTTGCCCGGTCCGGTGACGGGCCGGCCGCGGCGGCCGTTGTCGATGAGGGCGTCCACGGCTTCCTGGAGCATCCGTTTTTCGTTGCGCACGATGATGTCAGGGGCGCCCAGGTCAAGGAGCCGCTTCAGCCGGTTGTTCCGGTTGATCACGCGCCGGTAGAGGTCGTTCAGGTCTGACGTGGCAAAACGACCGCCATCGAGTTGCACCATGGGACGCAGTTCCGGCGGGATGACAGGGACGACGTCCATGATCATCCAGTCTGGACAGTTGCCGGAGTTTTTGAAGGCTTCGACGACCTCCAAACGGCGGATAGCCCGCACCTTCCGTTGGCCTGTCACTTCTTTCAGTTCCTGGCGCAGTTCGAGGCAGAGCTGATCCAGGTCCATCTCGACGAGCAACTCTTTGATCGCCTCGGCGCCCATGCCGGCGCGGAAGCGGCTGCCGTATTTCTCGCGGTGTTCGCGGTACTCCGTCTCGGTGAGGAGTTGCTTTTTCATCAGCGGCGTGTCGCCCTGCTCAATCACGATATAGGCGACGAAATAGAGGACCTTCTCCAGGGAACGGGGCGACATGTCGAGCAAAAGCCCCATCCGGCTGGGGATGCCTTTGAAGTACCAAATATGGGAGACAGGCGCTGCCAGTTCGATATGGCCGAGGCGTTCCCGGCGCACCTTGGAACGGGTGACCTCAACGCCGCAGCGGTCACAGACGATGCCCTTGTAGCGGACCCGTTTGTACTTGCCGCAGTGACACTCCCAGTCGCGGGTGGGGCCGAAGATCCGTTCACAGAACAAGCCATCCCGTTCCGGCTTGAGGGTCCGGTAGTTGATGGTTTCGGGCTTCTTCACTTCCCCGCTCGACCATTGCCGGATCAGATCCGGTGAAGCCAGGCCGATGCGCATGCGGTCGAAATTATTGACATCGAGCAACGGATTCTCTCCCTTCCGGGTTGTCACCTTTGGGCGGATCAGTCTTCTTCCAGTTCTTCCAAGGCGTCCTGCAAGAAGCCGGCGGCAAAATCGATCTCCTCTTCATCATCCGTCTCATCGGGTGATGGGGCTTCACCGCCCACTTCCGGCTTTTCTTCGCCCTGGATGTCGATGCCGAGTTCCTTGGCCGTTTCGGCCACGTCTTCCTCGACTTCCTTGATCTCAATCTCTCGCTCGTCTTCCGAGAGGATTTTGACATCCAGGCCCAGGCTTTGCAGTTCTTTGATCAAAACCTTGAAGGATTCGGGAACACCCGGTTCGGGGATGTTCTCGCCCTTGACGATGGCTTCGTATGTTTTCACACGACCAACCACGTCGTCCGATTTGACGGTGAGGATCTCCTGCAGGGTGTAGGCGGCCCCGTAGGCCTCCAGCGCCCAGACCTCCATCTCGCCGAAACGCTGGCCGCCGAACTGGGCCTTGCCGCCCAGGGGCTGCTGCGTCACCAGCGAATAGGGACCGGTCGAACGAGCGTGGATCTTGTCGTCAACGAGGTGAGCCAGCTTCAGCATATACATGTAGCCGACGGTGATCGGGTTGTCAAAGGGCTCGCCGGTTCGTCCGTCATAGAGGATCGATTTGCCGAGGGGGACAGCATCCATGCTCTCACGCAAGCCATCGGTCCGGGTGTCGGTCAAGGCCGTTTCGTTCGCCTTCGGCAAACCCGCCTTGGTGAGGAATTCGAAGATGTCGTCTTCGGTGGCGCCGTCAAAGACCGGTGTCGCCACGCGAATTCCTCTCTCTCCGCTCGGTGTGCCGTCAGCGAGGAACCCGCGGTCCATGTGTTTGGATGCCCAACCGAGGTGGGTCTCCAAGATCTGGCCGATGTTCATCCGTGAGGGAACGCCCAGAGGGTTGAGCACGATCTCCACCGGCGTGCCATCCGCCAGGTAGGGCATGTCGGCCTCCGGCATGATACGGGAGATAACCCCCTTGTTGCCGTGGCGGCCGGCCATCTTGTCGCCCTCGGAGATCTTCCGTTTCTGGGCGATGTAGACGCGCACCAGTTGGTTGACGCCCGGCGCCAGTTCGTCGCCGTTCTCCCGCGAGAAGACTTTTACGTCGACGATCTTGCCGGCTTCCCCGTGGGGGACACGCAGGGAGGTATCGCGCACTTCCCGCGCTTTTTCGCCGAAGATGGCGCGCAACAGGCGCTCCTCTGCCGTCAGTTCCGTCTCCCCTTTGGGGGTGACCTTGCCGACGAGGATATCGCCGGGTCGCACCTCGGCGCCGACGCGGATGATGCCGCGATCATCGAGGTCTTTCAAGACCTCGTCGCCCACGTTGGGGATGTCCCGGGTGATCTCTTCCGGCCCCAGCTTGGTGTCGCTGGAATCGCACTCATATTCTTCAATATGAATAGAGGTGAAGTAATCCTCTTTGACCAGCTTTTCATTGACCAGGATGGCGTCTTCGTAATTGTAGCCTTCCCAGGTCATGAAGGCGACGAGCACGTTGCGACCGAGGGCCAGTTCGCCTTGATCGGTCGAAGGGCCGTCGGCGATGGTTTGACCGGCCTCAACACGCTGTCCTTTGTAACAAATCGGTTTCTGGTTGATGCAGGTTCCCTGGTTGGAGCGGAGGAATTTGAGCAGTTTATGATGCTCCAGCGTGCCGTCGTCACAACGGATGAAGATCTCGTCGCCGGTGACCCGCTCCACATAGCCGGCTTTGCGGGAGATGGCGCAGACACCTGAGTCGTAAGCGGCCTTGAACTCCATCCCTGTGCCCACATAGGGCGCGTCGGTGCGCAACAGGGGCACCGCCTGACGCTGCATGTTGGCGCCCATCAGGGCGCGGTTGGCGTCGTCATGCTCCAAGAAGGGGATCAGAGCGGTGGCGATAGAGACGACCTGTTTGGGCGAAACGTCCATATAGTCGACCTTCTCGACGGGGACGACGAGGATGTCGTGGCCATGGCGGGCGTTGACCCGCTTTTCTTTGAAGCGACCTTCCTCATCCAGAGGAGCGTTGGCCTGGGCCACGATATACTTGTCTTCCTCATCGGCGGTCAGGTAATCGATCTGGTCGGTGACAACGCCGCGTTCTTTGTCAACCTTGCGGTAAGGCGTCTCAATGAAGCCAAATTCATTGATCCGCGCAAAGGTGGACAACGAACCGATCAGGCCGATGTTGGGACCTTCCGGCGTCTCGATGGGGCACATGCGTCCATAGTGGGAGTGGTGAACGTCGCGGACCTCAAAACCGGCCCGCTCCCGTGAAAGACCGCCAGGGCCGAGGGCGGAGAGACGACGCTTGTGCGTCAGTTCGGCGAGAGGGTTCGTCTGGTCCATGAACTGGGAGAGCTGTGAAGAACCGAAGAACTCCTTGATGGCCGCCACTACGGGCCGGATGTTGATCAGGACCTGCGGGGTGATGACCTCCACGTCCTGGATCGTCATCCGCTCGCGGACAACCCGTTCCATCCGCGAAAGACCGATGCGGAACTGGTTCTGCAAGAGCTCGCCGACAGAACGAAGGCGGCGATTGCCCAGGTGGTCGATATCGTCGGCCCGGCCTTCGCCCTGCATCAACTTGAGCAGTTCTCGCACAGCGGCGATGATATCGTCCCGGGTCAGATGGCGGATCTCACGCTCCACGCTGACGCCGAGGCGTTTGTTGATCTTATAGCGGCCCACCTTGGCCAGGTCGTAACGCTTCGGATCGAAAAAGAGGGTCTCCAGCAGACTCCGCGCACTGTCCACAGTGGGCGGCTCGCCGGGACGGAGGCGTTTATAGATCTCGACGAGCGCTTCTTCCGTATTCTCCGTGTTGTCCCGTTCCAGGGTGATCCGGATCCGCTCGTCACCGTCAAAGAGCTCATGGACCTGGGCATTGTTGGAGTAACCCAACGCCCGGATGAGCACTGTCGCCGGGAGTTTGCGGGTGCGGTCGATGCGCACGAAAACGTTGTCGTTGATATCGGTTTCAAATTCCAGCCAGGCGCCGCGATTGGGGATCATGGTGGCGCCGAAGAGTTTCTTGCCGCTTGGCGGGTCGATGGCTTCATTGTAATAGACGCCTGGCGAACGAACGAGTTGGCTGACGATGACCCGTTCAGCGCCGTTGATGATGAAGGTGCCTTTGTCCGTCATCAGCGGGAAGTCGCCCATAAAGACTTCCTGCTCCTTGACCTCGCCCGTTTCTTTGTTGATCAGGCGAACTTTGACGCGCAAAGGGGCCGCAAAGGTGACATCGCGTTCCTTGCATTCTTCCACGCTATACTTGGGGTCGCCAAGGGCATAGTCGATGAACTCCAGGATCAGGTTTCCGGTGAAGTCCTGAATGGGCGAGATATCGCGGAACATCTCGCGCAAGCCCTCTTCGAGAAACCAGCGATAGGAGTTCTGCTGGATTTCTATCAGATTGGGCATGTCCATGACTTCCTGGATGCGGGCAAAAGTCCATCGCTCGCGAGGCCCACATTGCACAGGATATACCATCCGATTCACCTCTTGTATCGTGATAGCAAAACAAAAGAAACACCAGTTCGAGGGTCTGTATTCACCTACCCTCTACCACCGGGTTTCTTTTCTACGGTTGCGGCAATAGACTCCCTCCTCGGCGAGTCCACCCTGGTTCCCCCTCATATCCGGGTATTCTACCCTGTCGACACCGAATTTATTCCCGGTAAAATGCACCCGCACAGGAGCAAAGGCACCAAAAACGAGCACGATCGCAAGATATAATATTAGCATAAGAGGTGCGAACTGTCAATCATTGCGGTTCCTTGCCAGAAAAAATTATGGATTGAAAAAAGCAGGACGGTAGGACCGCCCTGCTTTTTTTCTAGCTGTTCGCGAAGCAAAATTACTTAACTTCGACGGAAGCGCCGGCTTCTTCAAGTTTCTTCTTGACGGCTTCGGCTTCTTCTTTGGCGATTTTCTCTTTAACGGCTTTGGGAGCGCCGTCAACGAGGTCTTTCGCTTCTTTCAGGCCCAGGCCGGTGATTTCGCGGACGACTTTGATGACGTTGACTTTCTTGTCGCCAGCGGCTTTCAGGATGACGTCGAATTCAGTTTGCTCTTCAGCGGGAGCAGCAGCAGCGGCGGCCACGGGCATGGCGGCCATGGCGACGGGAGCGGCAGCGCTGACGCCGAATTCTTCTTCGAAGGCTTTGACCAGTTCGGCCAGTTCGAGAACGGTCAGGCCTTTGACCGCTTCGATGATTTCATTGATCTTGCTCATGGTATTGAATTCCTCCATTTAATAATTTAAGCTTAGGCGCTTTCCTTTTGCTTGCGCAGATCTTCCAGGACGTAGCCCAGTTTGCGGATGGGACCTTGCAGGACGTTGACCAGACCGACGAGGGGACCTTGAATGCCGGCCAGAACCTGAGCCAGCAGGACTTCGCGCGACGGCAGGTCGGCCAAGGCCTTGACGCCGTCGGCAGTGATGACCTTGCCTTCGACAACGCCGGCTTTGATGGCGAAGTTCTTGTTCTTGGTCGTCTTGGCGAATTCCGTCAACACCTTAGCGGGAGCGACGGGATCCTCAATGCCAAAGGCGATCGCAGTCGGACCTTCGAGGTAGGGGTCCAGGCCTTGGATGCCGAGTTCGTTGGCGACGATGCGGGTCAGGGTGTTTTTGCAGACCTTGAACTCCACGCCGGCCTTCCGGAACTGGTTCCGCAGGTCGGTGGCTTCCTTGACGGTCATGCCCCGGAAGTCAGCCAGCACGCAGGACTTGGCTTTGCCCATGGTTTCTCTGATTTCCGAGAGTTGTACAGCTTTTTGTTCTTTAGTGGCCATGCGGGTTGTTTCACCCCCTTTGCGGTGAGAAAGCGGAAAAGCCTCCGCTGCAGACAGCGGAGGCTTGGCAACAAAATTCTTCCCGATGAAAGACCCTCAAGGGGCGTTTCACTGGTTATCTTGACCAATCACCTCGGCAGGTGTTTTCACATTATGCCGCATCACTGCGGCGCCTGCTGTCTACAGCGAGTCTTTTCAATTTTCAATGTCAGTTGACTGTATCTATCCTAATCATCAGCTTTCCGGTTGTCAAGCCGAAAATTACTGTTGGACCTGAACGGCATGAGGCTTCAGCGGGTTGATGCGAACGCCAGGGCTCATCGTAGACGACAAGGTGATGCTCTTGATGTACTGGCCTTTGGCCGCCGCCGGCTTCGCCTTCAGCAGGGTGTCCAGCAGGGTCTGATAGTTCTCCAGCAGTTTCTGGGCATCGAAAGAAGCCTTGCCGATCGGGGCATGGATGATCCCCGTTTTGTCAACGCGGTATTCGATCTTACCAGCTTTGATCTCTTGGATCGCCCGGGCCACGTCAAAGGTGACGGTGCCAGTCTTCGGGTTGGGCATCAAGCCCTTGGGACCGAGCAAACGGCCCAGTTTACCGACGAGACCCATCACGTCGGGCGTGGCGACAGCCACGTCAAAGTCCAGCCAGCCGCCCTGGATCTTTTCGACGAGATCCTCAGCGCCAACGGCATCAGCGCCAGCAGCTTCCGCTTCTTTGGCCTTGTCGCCTTTGGCGAAAACGGCCACTTTCCGCGATTTGCCGGTGCCATGGGGCAGTACAACAGCGCCCCGAATCATCTGGTCAGCATGGCGGGGGTCGACGCCGAGCCGGAAGGCGGCTTCTACCGTCTCATCGAACTTGGCGGTTGCCATTTTTTTAACCATATCCATGGCCTCTTGGGCTTCCAGGACTTGATCCCGGTCGACCAGTTTGGCATGATCTTGATACTTTTTCCCGTGTTTCGGCATGTTTTATCCTCCTCGTGGTGTTGGCGGGCTCTTGCCCTCCCACTGGGTCAACGCGTTAGGCTTCGACGATCTCGATGCCCATGCTGCGGGCGGTGCCCTCGATCATGCGCATGGCCGACTCGACGCTTGCCGCGTTGAGATCTTTCATCTTCAGTTCGGCGATTTCCTGCACTTTCGCGCGAGGAACCTTGCCGACTTTTTTCTTGTTGGGCGTGCCGGAGGCCGTCTCGATACCGGCTGCTTTTTTCAGCAGTACGGCAGCAGGGGGCGTCTTGGTCACAAAGGTGAAGGAACGGTCTTCATATACCGTAATTTCCACCGGAATGATCAGGCCGGCTTGGGCCGCTGTAGCTTCGTTGTACTGCTTGCAAAAGGCCATGATGTTCACACCATGCTGACCCAGCGCAGGACCGACCGGGGGGGCGGGGTTCGCTTTACCGGCAGGGCATTGCAGTTTGACGACTGCGACTACTTTCTTTGCCATTGGTTGGTGCCACCTCCTTCTATTGGTCTGTCGGGTATCGGGTTATACTTTTTCTACTTGCGAAAAATCAAGCTCGACGGGCGTCTCTCTGCCAAACATAGAAACGAGCACCTTCAGCTTGCCTTTTTCCGGCTGAATGTCTTCGATGATGCCGATAAAGTCCTGGAACGGCCCTGATGTGACCCGAACATTCTGTTTGAGTTCATAGTCGTGACGCGTCCGCGCTTCGTCGAGGCCCATCGATTTCAGGATATGAGCCGCTTCGCCAGGCTGCAAGGGAATCGGTTTCGTCCCCGGACCGACAAAGCCGGTCACACCGGGCGTATTGCGAACCACATACCAGGAGTCGTCGGTCATGATCATCTCGACAAGGACATAGCCAGGGAAGACCTTGCGCTTGGTCACCTTGCGCTTGCCGTTTTTGATCTCGACTTCATCTTCCATGGGGACGAGGATCCGGAAGATCTTGTCCTCCATATTCATCGATTCGACACGGCGCTCCAGATTGGCTTTTACCTTGTTCTCATAGCCGGAGTAAGTATGAATCACGTACCACTGCTTATCCATGGTCACCTGATCAACTGCTTCAGCGCGAGGCTGAGCGCTTCATCGACGACGAAAATCAATGCCGACACGAAGACAACGGCAGTGAGGACGACACCGGTGTAGGTGATGACTTCTTGCCGGGTCGGCCAATGAACCTTCTTCATCTCACTAGCTACGCCGCGGGCGAAGTTCTGGGAGCGCTCCATTGTCGAAGAACGTGTAACAGCGGGTTTTTTCGCCGGCTCCCCTTTTTTGGCAGCATCCTTGACCGGGGTTGCTTTGGTCGTGTTTTCTGTTTTCTCGACCTTTTCAGGCTTATCCGTTGGTTTTATCTCGCCCACTGGAACTTCCCTTCCTCAAACACCGATTCGCCGCAAGCCATGGCGCACCCACGTCCGGCGGATTAGGGACAGCGACAGCACTTTTCCGTGAACGCAGACTTACTTGGTCTCTTTATGGACCGTTTGCGTCTTGCACCACTTGCAGTACTTCTTCAATTCGACACGATCGGGATCGTTCTTCTTGTTCTTGTTCGTCATGTAATTCCGGCGCTTGCACTCCGTGCAGGCCAGGGTAACACCGACACGCATTGCGACACCTCCCCCGTTGCATTGACAAAACCACCCGTACCGGGTGGTCCGAATTTGCCCATTACTCACATTACTTTAGCACAAGCAAAAACGGAAGTCAACAACATTCCCGGGCGGTTCCCGCAGTCTCCAGGCGTAGAAAAAGAGGGCATTCTCTAGGAGTATGCCCTCAAATAAATGGCTTTATCCGGTGAAAAATCCACCCTTTATCAGGTGGATCATTTCGTATCGTCGACGATCTCTTTGGTCAGAAAGCGAACTTCGCGACCTGGACAGCGGTCCCGCAAGGCGCCGGCCAACCGCTCTTCATCGCGGTTTTCCAGATACTTTTCCAGCTTGCGCTTGACCCGCTGCAAGGCGTTGTCGATGGACTTGACATGCCGCTTGAGGTCCACGGCGATCTCCTGATAGGACTTGCCCTCCAGGTAGGACATGAGAACCTTCCACTCCAGGGAACTCAGGATCTCGCCCATCTTCTCCTCGATATCGTCAAATTCCTCGCGGCTGATGATCAACTCTTCGGGATCGGTGATCTTGGTGCCTGAGATCACGTCCAGGAGCGTCCGGTCCGAGTCTTCGTCATAGATCGGCTTGTTCAAGGAGACATAGGAGTTCAACGGGATATGCTTCTGACGGGTGGCCGTCTTGATGGCCGTAATGATCTGGCGGGTGATGCAGAGTTCGGCAAAGGCGCGAAAGGAGGAAAGCTTATCGCAACGGAAGTCGCGGATGGCTTTGTAGAGACCGATCATCCCTTCCTGGATGATGTCCTCCCGATCCGCCCCGATCAAAAAGTAGGACCGCGCTTTGGCTCGAACGAAGTTCTTGTATTTATTGATCAGATACTCAAGGGCTTCTTCATCGCCCTCTTTGGCCATTTCTACGACTTCTTCGTCCACCAGTTGCTCAAAGTCGTCCAACAGTTCTCTCTGGGCATTCACACTCACGCCTATCGCCCCCACTATTGAGTTTCCCTTCGAATCGCCCGATTCGTGTGAAGCCCTGTTCCGCATGAAGGCGGGTTGTCCTTTGGGAACAACCTCATTATACCCGAAGGTCTTTTTGACCGTCAAGGACTCGCCCCCAATCATCGGCAGTTTTACGTGGTCAGGCCGCGGCGCATCTGTTCCAGTCTTCGGCGGATCCCTTCGTCGAGGCGGCTGTCCAGGCGGTCTTCGTCGACTCTCGCCTGCAAGCGCTGTTTTTTTTCGCGAGTCGACGCGACGACCTGGGCGTGAAGTTCTCGCACCGGGAGCCGGCAGGCGCCTCGCCCCAGTGCGATGGCCTGCTCGACAGCGTCTCCTGTGGCCACCCAAACGTTGCCGCGAATCTGCCGCCCCAGCAGGCGCTCGATATAGCGATCCGCCGTCTCCTCTTCACGGGTGTAGACGATGCGGGCGCCGGCCCGCTCCTCTACCCGTTCCTTCCCGCCCTTGACGTGGTAGGCGTCGAAAACAACGATCAGCCGGAGCCCCTGCAGGGCGGCATATTCGACGAGGATGTCGATCAGTTTATCTCGGGCGTGATCGAAGCTGCGAGCGCGCAGTGCATGCAGTTCGGGCCAGGCGTTCAAGGCGTTGTACCCGTCGACGATCAGGGTGTCTTTCATTCCGCAAGACTATTGCGGCGTCGATGGGCCGGCCTGGACCTGGCGAACCCGCTCATACATGAGCAACGCGCCGGCGACAGAGGCGTTGAGGGATTCCACCTTGCCTCCCATGGGGATCGAGACCAGATGATCACAGTGTTCCCGGAGCAATGGACTGATCCCTTTGCCCTCGCTGCCGACGATGAGTCCCACCGGTCCCGTGAAATCTTGGCGGTAATAGGGCTGGGGCGCGTCCATGGCGCTGCCGATGATCCACAGGCCCGCCTTTTTCAACATTCCCACCGTCTGGACCAGGTTGGTCACCCGGGCGATGGGCACATATTCGACTGCGCCGGCCGAGGCTTTGGCGACGGTGCTGGTGATGGCGCCGCCGCGCCGTTTGGGGATGACGACGCCATGGGCGCCGGCGCCGTCGGCGGTGCGCAGCAAAGCGCCGATGTTATGAGGATCCTCCAAACCGTCCAGGAGCAGGACGAAGGGGGGCTCGCCTTTGGCCTTCGCTTTTTCGAGGATCGCCTCGACCTCCACGTAGGCGACCGGCGCCACATGGGCGATGATGCCCTGGTGGTGGCGCGCCTCCTGGTCGAGGACGACCCGTTCCAGTTCGATGATAGGGATGCCTTTGTCGCGGGCCATACCGAGGATCTCCCGGATAGAACCCTCCCGCGCCCCTTTGGCGACGATGATCTTGTTGATGGCGCGACCGGCCTTGAGCGCCTCCAGCACGGGATGGCGTCCCGCCAGCAGGTCTTCACGCTCCTCCGGTTCCGGTCTTTCCACTGCCGCCGGCCGCAGGCGGGGTTTTGCCGAATCGCGGCTTTGACGGTCCTCTCTTTTTACGAAGGGTTTGTCGAATTCACGACGGTCTCTCGACTCACCGGTCGCCGGGTCTTTGCGAAAATCCCGGCGCTCTCCCGGTTCCCCGGCGGCCGGACCCTTGCGAAAATCGCGCCGGTCGCCGGAACCGCCGGTCGCGGGACCTCTGCGAAAGTCGCGGCTGTCGCCGGAGCCAACCGATGCCGGGCCTTTGCGGAAGTCGCGCCGGTCGCCCGGTTCGCCAGCCCCCGGACCTTTGCGAAAATCCCGGCGGTCTCTCTGTTCCCCGGACACCGGGCCCTTGCGCGTTCCCTGATTGTCTCTCGGCCCTTTTCCAAAGGACTTCTCGCGGGAAGGAAGTTGTCTTTCCCTCTTCATACTACTTCGGCTCCATTTCCTTCATGCTCGGAAGTGTGTCACTTCCGCAGCCTCTTTCGTTTCCTCGCTTGTCCAGCCAGAGCGCGAGTTGCTCTCGGAGGAAAGGCAATCGTTCCGGACGGACGAGCGACCAGTATCCCACCAGGCATTCAAAGCCAGTCGATGCGCGGTAGGTGGTCACATCGGTCGATTTGGGACAGCGGCCTGAGTCGGCGTTGCGGCCACGGCGCACCCATTCCCGCTCTTCCTCATCCAGGTGGGGTTCGATGCAGCGCAACAGGGCAACCTGGGAGGTGGCTCGGACGAGGTCGACGGCCTGCTTATGCAGCTGGGCCACCTTGACGACGCCCGCTTCAATCAGCGTCCGGCGCACCCACAGTTCAAAGACGGCGTCGCCCAGGTAGGCCAGCGCCAGGGGCGACGGCAGTTCGGCCGGGACCCGTCCTCGCCAATCCTTCCAGCCGCCGCCCATCGGTTCACAGCCATGTTCCACGGTCAGCTCTTCTTCCAGCGAGCGCCCTGGGGCGTATCTTCGATGACGATGCCCAGTTCTTTCAGGCCGTCGCGGATCCGGTCGGCCATGGCCCAGTCTTTTTTCTTGCGCGCCTCGGCGCGGATGCCGATCAATAGATTCATCAGGCCGTCGACGGCGCCGTCATCGGCCGCCGCCGCGCCTTCCGCCAGGTCGACGCCGAGCACACCGGCCAGTTCGTCAAAACCTTCGCCCACCTGCTGCAGCAGTGTCCGGTCTTCTGGTGTCAGGCCGTAGGCGCCGTGCAGGAAGGTGTTGACCTCCCGCGCCAGGTCAAAGAGCATGGACAGGGCCAGGGCGGTGTTGAAGTCGTCATCCATGGCCTCGCGGAAGCCGTTTTTCAGGGCCAGCCATTGTTCCGCCAGTTTTTCCCGCAGTTCAGGGGGGCGCGCTGTGTCCGCTTTTCCGCCATCGCCCAGCGTCTCGGCCAGGAGGCGGCGACTGGTGCGCAAGCGCTGCAATCCTTTTTGGGCCGCTTCCAGCTTGCCGTCGTCAAAGTCGATGGGGCTGCGGTAGTGGGTGGACAGGAGGTAGAAGCGGATCACATCGCCGGGGAATTTTTTCAGGATCTCCCGGAGGGTGAAGAAATTGCCCAGCGATTTGGACATCTTCTCCTGGTTGACGGTGATAAAGCCGTTGTGCAGCCAATAGCGGGCCATGGGGGCGACGCCGGTGCAGGCTTCCGATTGGGCCACCTCGTTCTCGTGGTGCGGGAAGATCAGGTCCTGGCCGCCGCCGTGGATGTCAAAGGTGTCGCCCAGGTACTTGCGGGACATGGCGGAGCACTCGATGTGCCAACCCGGACGACCCTGACCCCAGGGGCTTCCCCAGGAAGGTTCGCCGGGCTTCGCCCCTTTCCAAAGGGCGAAGTCCATGGGGTGGCGCTTCCGTTCGTTCACATCGACGCGGGCGCCGGCTTGCAGATCCTCCAAGGAACGGCCCGAAAGCTTGCCATAGTCCTTGAAGCTGGGGATGGAGAAATAGACATCGCCGTCCATGGCATAGGCGTGGCCCTTCTCCTCCAGTCCGCGGATCATGGCGATGATCTCGGCCATGTGGTTGCTCACTTTGGGGTGCACCGTCGCCGGGCGCACATTGAGCGCCTTGGCGTCTCGGTGGTATTCCTCGACAAAACGGGCAGCCATGGCAATGGGGTCTTCGCCGATCTCCTTGGCGCGGTTGATGATCTTGTCATCGATGTCGGTGAAGTTCTGCACATAGGCGACTTCATAGCCCACATACTCCAGGTAGCGACGGACCGTATCGAAGACGACGAGCGGCCGGGCATTCCCTAGATGGATATAGTCATATGTTGTCGGGCCGCAGACATACATGCCGACGCGGCCGGCCTTATGCGGAACAAACGTCTCCTTTTCCCGGCTGAGGGTGTTGTAGAGTCGCAGACTCACTGTGGTTCTCCTCCAGTTGCGCGATCCGTTCTTCCAGATGGCTGATCTTGCGCTGCAGGCAGAAGATCATTTCAGCCACCGGATCGGGCAGTTTGTTGTGTTCCAGATCAACGAGTTGGCGGTCGCGCACATTGACGCCGTCACGGACGACGATGCGTCCGGGAACGCCCACAACGGTGCAGTTGGGCGGCACCGGTTTTAAGACCACCGATCCAGCGCCGATCTTGACGTCGTCGCCGATGGTGATCGAACCGAGGACCCGGGCGCCTGATGAGACGACGACGTTGTTGCCGATGGTCGGGTGGCGCTTCCCTTTTTCCTTGCCCGTCCCGCCGAGGGTGACGCCCTGGTAGATGGTCACGTTGTCGCCGACCTCGGCCGTCTCCCCGATGACGACGCCCATGCCATGGTCGATGAAAAGGCCCTCGCCGATCTTGGCGCCCGGGTGGATCTCGATGCCCGTCAGAAAACGCACCACTTGAGACAGGAAACGAGCCAACACCACCCAGCCCTTTTTATAGAGCCAGTGGTTTAACCGGTGCAACAGGATGGCGTGAAAGCCCGGGTAACAGAGGACGACCTCCCAAACCGACTTTGCAGCGGGATCCCGTTCGAAAATCACCTGGATGTCTTTGCGGATGCGAGCCAGCATTGTCAGTCTTCCCCCTCTGTCATAAAAAGTGAAGCAAATAGAAAAACCCTCCCCTCTGTCAAAGGACAGAGGCGAAGGGCGGTTCGCGGTTCCACTCTGTTTGGCCCCGGAGGACCATCTCAGGCCGGCGCCATGGCGGCGACGCGGCAGGCCGGTAACGGGGCCAAGCCGTCCAGACCTACTCTCCTTCGGTCCGGCGATTCCCGGGCGCACGACCACCGCAAAGCGTCCCCGGTCGCTTCCAGCCAAGGCGACCTTCTCTGGTGGGGATTTGAGGTGGAACCTCCCGTTCCTCATCGTTGTAACGGATTCACTTCTGCCGCCTGTGAGAGCGGATCCGAGATTATACCCTATTATAGGTGTCGTCGTGACCCAGTGTCAACGCGACGCGCCGTTTACAGGGTGATTCCCGCCAGTTCGGCCGTGCGGCGCAACCGTGTGACGGCGCTCTCGCGGCCCAGAGCGGCGATAAGAGCGTTGAGGTCGGGCCCATGCTGCTGGCCTGTCAAGGCGACCCGGATGGGCATGAAGACATTGCGGCCCTTTTGCTTCGTCTCCTTGGTCACCTCTTTGAGCATGGCCTTGATGTTGTCGGGCGTCAAATCGCGACCTTCCGAGAGCTTGCGCAAGAACGCCTTGAGGACTTCCGGCACCTGTTCCTCCACCATGACGGCCTTGGCTTCGTCGCTCTCGAAGGTGACGTCATCGCCGAAAAAGAGGGGGATGAAGTCGGTAATCTGGGCCATGTAGCTGATCTTCTCCTGGATGGCCTGCACCATGTAGCGGACCTTGCGCGCCGCCGTTTCGTCCAGGGGTTCCTGAACGACGCCGGCCTCGATCAGGTGGGGCATGGCCAGGGCGACAAGGCGGTCCAGGTCGGCCTTGCGCAGGTAGACGCCGTTGATCCAGTTCAGTTTCTCAAAATCAAAGACGGCGGGACTCTTGGCGACGCGATCGAGAGAAAACTGGGCGATCAGGTCGTCGAGGCTGAAGATCTCCTCTTCGCCTCCCGGCGACCAGCCGAGCAGGACAAGGAAGTTGACGAGCGCTTCCGGCAGGTAGCCCTGGCGCTGGTAGGCGACGACAGAGGTCGAGCCGTGGCGTTTGCTCATCTTGGAGCGGTCTTTGCCGAGGATGAGCGACACGTGGGCAAATTGGGGTGGCGTCAGGCCGAGGGCCTGGTAGATGAGCAACTGGCGCGGCGTGTTGGAGAGGTGCTCTTCGCCGCGGATGACATGGGTGATCGCCATCAGGCTGTCATCGAGGACGACGGCAAAGTTGTAGGTGGGGATGCCGTCCGATTTGACGATGATGAAGTCGCCGATGCCGGCGCATTCAAAGCTGACATGGCCGCGCACGAGGTCATCGATGGCGACGGCGCCCTCGTCGGGAACGCGGAAACGAATGACCGGCTTCCGGCCTTCTGCCAGGAAACGGGCCTCTTCGTCGGCGCTGAGGCAGCGGCAGCGACCGCCGTAGCGGGGGAGTTCGCCTTTTTCGGCGAAAGCCTGGCGCTCGGCTTCCAGTTCCTCTTCGGAGCAGTAGCAGCGGTAGGCTTTGCCTTCGGCCAGGAGTTTGTCGGCTGCCTCCCGGTAGGTCTGCAGGCGCTCTGTTTGCCGGTACGGGGCGTGGGGTCCGTCGACGCGAATGCCCTCGTCCCAGGTGATGCCGAGCCACTCCAATGCATCGAGGATGTTGTCTTCGCTCTCCCGGCTGGACCGTTCGAGATCGGTGTCCTCGACACGGACGATGAATTGACCGCCGAAGCGGCGGGCCAGGAGGAAGTTAAAGAGGGCCGAACGGGCGCCGCCGATATGCAGGGGGCCTGTCGGACTGGGGGCGAAGCGAACGCGTACGTTTTCCATGGCGCTGATACGGCTCCTTTGCCTGCAAGCGAGGGGATCGCCTCGCTTGGTAAATTTGATCATCAATCGGAAAAATAATCGGGGGGATAAAAGCGGTGAATCGGGGTGCGACAGCGGCCTTCGCTAAGAGTTCCGCGGCGGCTCACTCGTCGGCTACGCTCGGGCGCCAAACCGCTGGGCTTTTCTGCATGTCATGGCGCCCTGACCGCTTCGCCTCCTCGCTCGCTTTTCGCCGCTCCGCTCAAACCGCTCACGCCGCTGCCGCACCCGATTTGTCGCCGGGGGATACCTTGGGTTTTGTTTTTTGTTGTTACGATTTTATGTATCTATCGTTTACATATTTATCGATATTTGTTCTATATCGTTTCGGTCGCGTCATCGATAGATACTTGTCTCCTATCTTCTCGTTTCCACCCTCGAAAGATACTCAGCCTATCTTCTCGACTATGCCCTCAATGACTGCCCAGAATGCCCGTGCCAATTACCTCGCAAGCGCCTTGACGAATCGCCGGCGCTTACCTTCGAATCGTCGCCACGGCGTAGGTGGCGATGCCCTCGCCGGTTCCGGCAAAGCCGAGGCCTTCCGTGGTGGTGGCTTTGACATTGATCCGGTCGGCGGTGATGCCGAGGGTGCGGGCGATGTTTTCTTGCATCTTGGCGATGTGGGGCGCCAGTTTGGGACGCTGGGCCACGACGGTGGCGTCGATGTGGGCCACCGACCAGTCCTGGGCGGCCAGTTTTTCGCCGACGTATTTCAGCAGCAGCAGGCTGGAGATGCCTTTGTAGGCGCTGTCGGTATCGGGAAAATGGCGGCCGATGTCGCCCAGTCCGGCGGCGCCAAGCAAGGCGTCTTTGATGGCATGGAGCAGCACATCGGCGTCAGAATGGCCGAGGAGCCCCTTTTCGTAGGGGATGTCGACGCCGCCGAGGATCAAGGCCCGGCCTTCGACGAGGCGGTGCACGTCATAGCCCATGCCGGTGCGAATGTCCGGAGTGCACGGAGCCGCCGGACTGGCATCAGATGTACTCGACGTCGGGGCGCCGGCGGTTGCCGCCGCTTCCCGGCAGGATAGGCTGTTGCTGTTACCCGAAGCGACGGGCGCTTTCGTCTCGCGCCGCATCAGGATTGCCTCAGCCAACACCAAATCGTCCGGTGTCGTCAACTTCAGGTTCTCATAGTCGCCGTCGACGAGATAGACGGCGTGCCCCGCCTGTTCCATCACCATGGCGTCGTCGGTGGGCAAGGGACCGCCTTGGCGCGCCCCGGACTCGTAGCAGGCGGCATAGGCCTTGACGAGGTCCTCATAGGCGAAGACTTGCGGGGTCTGAACGGCGTACAAGCCGGATCGTTCCGGCGTGGCGACGATTTTGCCGTCGTCGGCGGCTTGTTTGATCGTGTCCTTCACCGGCACGGCAGCGACGGCAGAGCCATACTGCCGCGCCTTTTGGATGCATCTGGAAAGCAAGGCGGGCGTGAAAAGGGGCCGTGCCCCATCGTGCACGGCCACCCATCGGCAATCTTCCAAGGCCAACGCCTGCAATCCGTTCCATACGGAATCGATGCGCTCCTCGCCGCCTTCCACCAGACGAACGCGGTCCGTCCAGCAGCGCCGTTCGAGCAGTTCTCCCATCTCTCCGGCGTCGTCGCGGTGAATGACCAGGACGCAAGGTCCGAAGTCGGGATGCTCCAACAGCCCTTGCAGGGTCCACGCCAGAACCGGCTGGCCTGCCAGGGGAAGGAGCACCTTGTTCCCTCCGGCGCCCATTCGCTTGCCTCGGCCGGCGGCGACTATCACGACAGCGCAGGTGTCCTTAGACAATCGCGTTCACCTCATTGAGCGCCGGTGCCGGCGATACTTTTTTTCCTTCGCCGGGCTTCGGTTTGGCGAAGATCATTCGCCCGGCCGATGTTTGCAACACCGATGTGACGAGCACGGTGAGCGTCTGACCGATAAAGCGCTTGCCGCCGTCGACGACGATCATGGTGCCGTCGTCAAGGTAGGCGACGCCCTGGCCGAGTTCTTTGCCGTCCTTGATCACCTGAACGATCATCTCTTCCCCGGGCAACACGACCGGCTTGACCGCATTGGCCAGTTCATTGATGTTGAGGACCTTCACGCCTTGCAACTCAGCCACCTTGTTCAGGTTGTAGTCGTTGGTGACGATGCTGCCGCTGATTTCCCGGCACAGACGAACCAGCTTGGAGTCCACCTCGGCCAGGTCGTCATAGTCGCGCTGATCGATCTGGACAGGCACGTCCAGTTCTTTGCGGATCTTGTTCAACACGTCGAGGCCGCGGCGTCCGCGGTTGCGCTTGAGCAGATCCGAGGAATCGGCGATATGCTGCAATTCCTCCAGCACAAAGGCGGGAATGATCAGGGTGCCGTCGACAAAACCGCTTTTGCAGATGTCGGCGATGCGGCCGTCGATGATGACGCTGGTGTCGAGCACCTTCAAGCAGGCGCCTTTCACCTCGGCGGCTTTTTCCTCCGCCTTGTCCTTGGCGTGTTTTTCCTTCCAGCGGGGATAAATAAAGGCAAGGATCTCTTCCCGCTTTTTGACGCCGACACGCATCCCGACGTAACCCATGATGGCCGAAAGCCCTACCGAAAGATACCGTCCCAATCCCGGGATTCCCGAAACAGAGACTTCTAACAAGTTGGCAATGATTAAACCAACAATAAGACCGACCGCCCCGCCCGCAAGATCTTGAATGGGTGTGCGCTGCAGCTTATTTTCTAGCCAGCCAGTCATCACGACAACCCATCGGATCAACTGTGGGGCGATAAGAAAGCCGAACGCGCCGGGAATCGATGTGATAATCGCCAAAAAGGAATGCTTTGCCGGATAGGAAGAAAGATCAAAGACCGGGTTCGATCCAGACAGCAACGACATGCCTACGGAAAAACCGACGGCAGCAAAGGCTGCTGCAATAGCGCCGCGCATGAAATTGCGAATCACCAAATCACCTCCTTTACTATTATTTTAACAAAGTAACATTAACATTATACGGGAAAAACACATTTCCGGCAAGGATATGGGCATTTTTTGAATACTATTGATGATTTTTCCTAAAAAAACAAAAAGCCCCCGCCAGCCGTCAGGCCAGTAGCCGGGATAGCATCGCTTCAATCTGCTCGGGCGGGCTGTTGTAGACGAGAACAAGTTCGCTGACCAGGATCTGTTTGGCGTTATCGAGCATCCGCCGTTCCCCTGTGGAAAGACCCTTCTCCTGGTTGCGGTGAATCAGGTTGCGCACCACCTCGGCCACCGCGTAAATATCGCCGCTCTTCATCTTGTCCAGGTTGGCCCGGTAGCGGCGGTGCCAGTTGTTCGACATGGTCGATTTCGTCGATTGCAACAGGGTCATCACCTGATCGGCCTCGATGGCGTCGATGACCTGTCGCAAGCCGATACCGGCGATCTGTCCGCTGGGAACGAGGATGCGCATATCGCCCAAGGACAGGCGGAGCACGTAGTACTGCCGCGTTTCCCCCAAGACCTCCCGTTCCTCGACGGCTTCGATCACGCCCGCGCCATGCATGGGATAGACCACCTTGTCTCCAATGGCGAACACAGGGTCCCTCCTTCCCTCACTCCTGCTCGCCGCCGCTTGCCCCCTTCATTGACAATCCTTGACTGTCGCCGCTATAATAAGTGCAAACATCCGGTTGGGAAAGGACGGGAGCATTGGAGCATGAAAGACTTGGCGTGCCAGCAGTTTCAGGATACGGTAGCGGAATTTTTAATTCGCCACCAGAGCATCCTGGACATTCTCTCCAAGTCTCAGGAATCCAATGCCCGGGTAAACCGGGCGGTGGTGAAGGCTGTGACGAACTGCGGCTGTGTCAAAATCAGAGCTGAAAAGTCATCCATCCCGCCAGAAGCGACCCTCGCAGATTTGAAAAACCTGCTCGACAGTCATCTTGACGGTGAGCTGTGCCCCAACTGCCGCGAAATCATTGAGAGTGAGATGGGAAAGTCCATCTTTTACCTGACGGCGCTTTGTCACAGCCTGGGTCTCAATCTGGCCGATGTGCTCCAACGGGAACACGAAAAGGTCTCCACGCTAAGAATATTCAACTTCACCTGATTCCATGACCTGAGGGTTCTTCGTGCAAGGATTGCTGCGCACGACTCTGGGCGGCCGCTGATGCGGTCGCTTTTTTATTTGCCCATCGCATAAGTTGCGCCCACAGGCGCAAACTTTTCATTGAATACAGGCCGATCAGAAAGGGGAGCGACCGTGCAGGCCGACCAGAACAACAGCCATCCACAAACCGGCATCCCCGTTCCGACCGCATCGGTAGTCATTTATCCGCCCGTTCACTGGCCGGGACAAACAACGCCGCCGACGGGATTCCGCAGCGTCACCGGGCAACCGGAGCCGCATCAGCCAGCCAATCAGAGCGACAATCAACAGGGCGGCGACGGTTCACAGCAGCAGCAGGGAGCCAGTCAAGGTCAAAGCCAGGGGCAGGAACAGGGGCAGAATCAGCGGCAAGGGCAAGGTAAAGGACAAGGACAACGCACCGGTCAAAGTCAGGGTCGGGGGCAGGCGCAAAAAAACAACCCAGGGCCGCTCCAAGGGAAAAGCCCCACCTATCCGCCAGGTCAGGACACCCCCTACACCGGCTTTCCGGCTCCCTTCACCGGCGGGTTCCCCGCGCTGGGCAGCGACTCCTCCATGATGGTCGGCGTTCCTGCCGGATTTGGCGCTCAGCCGCCGGCCGGCTATGCTTTCGGGACGCCGGCGTACGGATACTCCCTCCCCGCCGCCCAGCCCATGTACGCCCCTGCTGCGCCGATGTTGTCTGCCGGGATGAACGCCCTGACCGACAAAGACCTGCTGCTGCTCATGGATTTGATGGCCCAGGAGATGAACGCGGCGCGCAAATGCCGGCACTTTGCCCGGTCTGTCGGCGACGAGGCCGTCGCCGCGGCGTTGCACCGGGCGGGCCAGATGCACCAGCGTCATCTGAAAGTGATGATTCAGCACTGCCAGGTCGGCGGCATACCGGCAAGCTTATGGTCGTAAGGGAGGACAGGAGATGGCCGGCGCGTTGAAAATGCGAAAAACGTCCCGCCAGTCGCCGAAGGGGCAAGGCAACGGCCAGGGGGATGGGCAACAAACCGATCCAAGCCATGGCCTGGGAAGCAATCCGTCCTACGCCCAGGCGACAGGAACAGCGACCGGGGGCGGCCCTCAAGGCTCCGATGAGCTGACCGCGCAGGAGATGTTTTGGGACGTCTTGGGCACGGAGAAACAACTGGCTCAGTTGTGCAATCGGGCGGCCTTAGAGGCGGGACAGCCGGGGCTCTACCAGGATCTGATGGCCATCCTCAACGAAACGCAGGCCTGCCACCGGGAACTGTTTCATGTGATGCTGCAGCGCGGATGGTACCACCTGCACCCGGCCGATCTGATGCAGACCCAGCAGGTTTTCCACGATTTTCACTCGATGGCGCAGTCCTTGAACAACCAAAACCAGGGCAATCAAGGCGAACCGGGCCAGTCAACACAGAGCGGCGGAAACGGCGCCGCTTCTGGGGGAAGCGCTTCCGGCGGTTCCGGCAACACTTCCGGCGGGTCTTCCAGCGGGGGAAGCGGCGGGAATTGAATCAGTTCTCTCCCAGCAACACCTGTTCGCGCAGGCGGCGCACCCCTTCCTTGATCGCTCGCGCCCGGACCTCGCCGATGCCTTCCACCTCATCCAGTTCCTCTGTGGAGGCGCGGCAGATGTTCTGGAGCCCGCCAAAGGCGCCGACCAGGTTTTCCACCACCGCATAGGGAAGGCGCGGGATTTTGGCCAGGATACGATACCCTCGAGGCGAGACGGACATATCCAGCACCCCCAGTCCCGACCCATAGCCGAGCGCGCGGGCGATGGGGAGCAGATCGGGAATGTCATTGGAGTGATGGCGGATCTCTTCGCGGATCTGTGTAACGGAACGGTTCTCCGTCGTCCGGTAGTCCTCGATGATCGACTGGCCCTGCTCCTCGATGTTGTCTACCAGTTCGGCCAACTGCATGCGCACGAGGCGTCCTTCGTTGCCCAATTCACAGATATACTGTTGCATCTCTTGAAACATGCGCGAAAACATCTCGATGCGCTGGAGGACACGGGCCACATCAAAGACGGTGACCAGGTCTTGAAACTCCATGATGGTCAGGCTGTGAAGGGCCTTGGTGATCACAGACCTATACTTTTCCAGGGTCTGCAAGCCTTGATTGGCCTTCGTCAGGATGGTCGGAATGTCGCGCAGGGTATAGCGGAGCGTCCCCTGGTAGAGGGTGATGATCCCGCGGCGCTGGGAGATGGAGACCACCATTTCGCCGGTCTGGCGGGCCACCCGCTCGGCCGTCCGGTGGCGAATGCCCGTTTCCCCGGAAGGGATGCCGGGATCGGGCACGAGCTGTGTGTTGGCATAGAGAATGCGGCTGGCGTCGCTGTTCAGGACGATGGCGCCGTCCATCTTGCCCAGTTCGTACATCGCCGCCGGCGAGTAGGGGCAGTTGATCAGGAAGCCGCCCTCGACCGCATCGAGCACCTGCCGGCTATCGCCAATGACGATCAGCGCGCCGGTCTTCGCCCGCAGGATGTTTTCCAACCCCTCTCGCAATGAGGTGCCGGGAGCGAGGACGCGCAGGGCCCTCAAAAATTTCTCATCGGGTTCTCTCATGATGCTACCCTCCCAAAAGTGCAGCGAGCGCTTCTTCCACCGTTTCCACAGCGATCAGTTCCAACCCGGTATCTTCCTTCAAGTATTTCCGGTTTTGTTTTGGGCAAACACAACGGGAGAATCCCAGTTTCAGCGCCTCATGCATGCGTTTTTCCAGGTGCCCCACAGCGCGCACCTCGCCCGTCAACCCCACCTCGCCGATGACGACCGCCGCCGGGTCAGCCGTCTGGTTGCGCCAACTGGAGGCAATGGCCGTCACGACAGCCAAATCGGCGGCCGGCTCGGCGATCTTCAGCCCCCCCGCCACATTGACATAGATGTCCTGTTGTCCCAACTGCAGCCCGAGGCGCTTGTCCAGGACCGCCGCCAGCAGCACCGTCCGGTTATAGTCGAGGCCTGTGGCCATGCGGCGGGGCTGGCCGAAACTGGTCGGCGCCACGAGCGCCTGAACCTCCACCAGAACCGGACGGGTGCCCTCCATGCAAGGGACGACAACAGACCCCGCCACCCCCTGGGTGCGCTCGGCCAGGAAAAAGGCCGACGGGTTGGGGACTTCCACCATGCCCTGGCCGATCATCTCAAAAATGCCCAATTCATTGGTCGAGCCAAACCGGTTTTTCACCCCGCGCAAGACCCGGTAGGGGTAATGGCGCTCCCCTTCCAGGTAGAGGACCGCATCCACCATATGTTCCAACACGCGGGGGCCTGCGATGGCTCCTTCTTTCGTCACATGGCCGACGAGCGTGACCGCCACGGAGAGGTCCTTGGCGATACGCAACAGTTGGGCGGCGCACTCGCGAACCTGAGCCACATTGCCCGGCGCCGAGCCCAATTCGTCCCAGTACATGGTCTGAATGGAATCGATGACAACCCAGCCGGGTTTTTGCCGTCGAATCATCTCGATGACGGCGGCGATGTCCGTTTCCGCCAACAGATACAGGTCGACCCCCTCGACACCGAGCCGGTGGGCCCGCATCTTGATCTGTTGAACCGACTCCTCGCCGGAGACATATAAGACCGGTCCCGACGACGCCGCGATGTGCCGGGCCGCCTGGATCAGCAGGGTCGATTTGCCGATGCCCGGATCGCCGGCCAGCAGGGTGAGCGAACCGACGACCAACCCGCCGCCCAGCACGCGATCCAGTTCGGCGATGCCGGTGGAGAGACGGCTGTTCCCTTGCACCTCCGCCTGATCGATATGAATAGGGCCGCTTGACAGGGTCGCCCCGAAACGGTTGGCAAGGGACTTTTCCCCGCCTCCTTTGGCGACCTGTTCCTCGACAAAGGTGTTCCAGGCGCCGCAGCCGGGACAACGGCCCAACCACTTGAGCGATTCCTGGCCGCACTCTGAACAGAAAAAGCGGCTCTTTGCCTTTGCCATGCCTGCCTCCTGGTAAAATCGGGGTCTGTCTCCGCCGGTTGCGGCCATCGCCCGAGGCTTTTTTCTCTGTGTTACTCTTTCGGGAGATGCGGAAAAACCCCTGCCTGCCGGGCGAGAGAAAAAATGAACCCTCCGCGCCAAAAAGCACGGAGGGTTCTGATATGGGCCGTCACCTCTGGGGTACCGCCTCATCTCTCGTGAAAGCGTTTCAAAGCGACCCCAGCGTTGTCGTCGCAATGAAGGACGTTCCCGTCAGGCATTCTTTTTATCAAACCGGAGTTTGCCGTCGGCCACATCGACGGTGAACCGGTCGCCGGCTTGGAACTCACCCTTCAGCAGCGCCTCGGATACCTCGTCTTCGACGAGTCGCAGGATGGCCCGGCGCAGGGGACGGGCGCCGAAGGTCTCGTCAAAGCCGACCTTGGCCAGGTGATCCTGGGCCGCCTCGGTCACTTCCATCGATAAGCCGGTCTCGGCCAAGCGGCGGTTGACCTCGCCGAGCATCAGGTTGACGATCCGGCGGATGTCCTCGGCAGCCAGCGTATGGAAGACGATCGTCTCATCGATGCGGTTGAGGAACTCGGGCCGGAAGCTGCGCTTCAATTCCTCCATGACCCGTTTTTTCATGCCTTCATACTGGACTTCCCGCTCCTTGGCGCCCTGTTCCGTCGGCTTGAAGCCCATCACGCCGGAACGCTTGATCGTCTGGGCGCCCACGTTGGAGGTCATGATGATGACTGTGTTGCGAAAATCGACGGTCCGTCCCTTGCTGTCCGTGAGCCGCCCGTCTTCCAGCACCTGGAGCAGGATGTTGAAAACCTCGGGGTTGGCTTTTTCGATCTCGTCGAGGAGGATGACGCTGTAGGGGCGGCGGCGAACCGCCTCGGTCAATTGGCCGCCCTCGTCATGGCCGATGTAGCCGGGCGGCGCGCCGACGAGCCGCGATACGGAGTGCTTTTCCATGTACTCGGACATGTCGATGCGGACCATGGCGTCTTCCTGCCCGAAAAGGGCTTCGGCCAGCGCGCGGGCCAGTTCCGTTTTGCCGACGCCGGTGGGGCCGAGGAAGACAAAGGAACCGATGGGTCGCTTGGGATCTTTCAGGCCCGCCCGGGCGCGGCGCACGGCCCGGGAGACGGCGGCCACCGCTTCATCCTGGCCGATGACGCGACGATGGAGCTCCTCTTCCAGCTTCAAGAGGCGTGCGCTCTCCGTCTCGGCCAACCGGGTGACAGGAACGCCGGTCCAACTGGAGACGATCTGGGCGATGTCTTCCTCACGAACGACCGTGTTGGCGCTGCCCCGGGTGTGCTCCCAATCGGTCTTCTGCTTTTCCAGTTCACCGCGCATCTGCATCTCCTGGTCGCGCAACTGGGCGGCTTTTTCAAACTCCTGGGCGAGGACGGCGGCTTCCTTCTCCTTGCGCAGCCCCTCCAGGCGCGCCTCCAGTTCTTTCATATCGGGCGGCGCTGTAAAGGTCTGCAGGCGCACCCGGGAAGCGGCCTCATCAATCAGGTCGATGGCCTTGTCAGGGAGGAAGCGATCCGAGATGTAGCGGTCTGACAGTCGCACGGCGGCGTCGATGGCTTCGTCGGTGATCTTCACCCGGTGGTGGGCTTCATAGCGGTCGCGCAAGCCTTTAAGGATGGCGACCGCCTCTTCCCGCTTCGGCTCGCCAACGGTGATCGGCTGGAAGCGGCGCTCCAGGGCGGGGTCGCGCTCGATGTGCTTGCGGTACTCGTCCAGGGTGGTGGCGCCGATGCACTGCAACTCCCCCCGGGCCAGGGCCGGTTTGAGGATGTTGGCGGCGTCGATGGCGCCTTCGGCGGCGCCGGCGCCGATCAGGGTGTGCAGTTCGTCGATGAAGAGGATCACGTTGCCCGCCTGGCGGATCTCATCCATCACTTTTTTTAGCCGTTCCTCGAATTCGCCGCGGTATTTGGAGCCGGCGACGACAGAAGAGAGGTCGAGGGTGACGACCCGTTTGCCCGTCAGCGTCTCGGGCACCTTGCCGTCAACGATACGCTGGGCCAGCCCTTCGGCGACGGCCGTTTTGCCGACGCCGGGCTCACCGATGAGTACGGGGTTGTTCTTCGTGCGCCGCGAGAGGATCTGGACGACCCGCTCGATCTCGCTCTCCCGGCCGATGACGGGATCGAGTTTACCCTCCCGGGCCGACTGGGTCAGATCGCGGCCGAACTCGTTCAAGGTCGGCGTCTTGCGGTCCTGTTCCGTGGCGGCGGCGGCGCCGTTCCCGTTTGGCGTCGCCTGGGGTCCGCCCAACAGGGCGATCACCTGAGCGCGCACCTTATCCAGGGTGAGCCCCAGTTCGGCGAGGACCCGGGCGGCCACACCCTCGCCTTCGCGGATGAGACCGAGCAGGATATGCTCGGTGCCCACATAGTTGACGCCCTGGCGGCGGCCCTCTTCGTTGGCCAGTTCCAAGGCCCGCTTCGCCCGCGGCGTCAGCCCAATCTCTGTCGGTTCGCCGGCGCCTTCGCCGACCAATTGGATCACCTGGCGGCGAACCTGGTCCAGGTCCAGGTGCATGCTGAGCAGCGCCTTCGCCCCAATGCCCTCGCCTTCCCGGATCAGGCCGAGCAGCAGGTGTTCTGATCCGACAGCCGGGTGTTTCAGTGCCATCGCTTCTTCTTTGGCTAAGAGGAGCACCTTTTGCGCTCGCTCTGTAAATCGTCCCATCATGGGGAACACTCCTCCTTCCTTTGCCTACCCGTCGAGGCTGAACCGCTCCCGGATCAGGGAGGCCCGCTGCACGTCCCGCTCAAAGGGGCTCAATTCCCTCCCGGCCAGCTTTTGCAAAAAGGCGGGGCGGGTCAGGACGAGCATCTCGTTGAGCACCCGCGGCGAAACACCCTGGATGATCCCCAGGTCGATGCCGAGGCGCACGTTGGACAAGAGCGTCATGGCCTCCTGGGAGTTGATGATGCGGGCGCTGGTCAAGGCGCCGTAAGCGCGGCAAACGCGATCCTCCAGTTGGGGGTTCGTCTCTTTGAGCAGCACCTGGCGGGCCATCCGCTCATGGTCGATGAGTTGGGTCGCGACGACGACCAGGTTGGCGATGATCTCCTCTTCAGAACGGCCCAGGGTGACCTGGTTGGAGATCTGAAAGAGATTGCCCGTGGCATCGGTGCCCTCACCATAGAGGCCGCGCACGGTCATCCCAATCTGGGAGAGCGAGGCGAGCACGCGGGAGGCCTGGTTGGTGAGCACGAGCGCCGGCAGGTGCATCATCACCGAGGCGCGCAGGCCGGTGCCCACATTGGTGGGGCAGGCGGTCAGGTAGCCCAGCTTTTCGTCAAAGGCAAAATCCAGCTTCGACTCGAGGAGGTCGTCGATCCGGCTGGCCAGTTCCCAGGCTTCTTCGAGCTGCAACCCCGGGAAGAGACACTGGATCCGCAGGTGATCCTCTTCATTGATCAGCACCGATACAGCTTCATCGGCGCGCAGGATGAGTCCCTTACCGGACGCCTCTTCGGCATGCTGGGGGCTGATCAGGTGCTTGTCGACGAGCACCGCCCGATCAAGGGGCTCCAACGCCTCCAGATTGACAAAGATCAGATCGCCGGCGGTCTCTTCGATTTCGGCGTCCTTAATCGCCGCCTCCACCTGACCGACGATGGCCTGGGCCTGGGCCTTCGAAGCGACGTTGGGGAAGGGAATGTTGCAAAGGTTGCGGGCCAAGCGCACCCGTGAACTGATGACGATCTCCGACTCTTTCCCCGTTCCTTCCATCCACTTGGTCAAGGCCTGATTGACAAAACGATCGCGCATCGTCATCCCCCTCTACTCTGCCATTCCTTTTTCCAACTCGCGAATCTGGTCGCGGAGCCGGGCCGCCTGTTCAAACTCTTCGTTGTTCACATGCTGCTGCAACTTGGCGCGCAGGCTCTGGATCTCCCGCTGCAAGCGGATGCTGCCGCCGCTGCGCTTGGGCACTTTGCCTGTATGGCGGTTCGACCCTTGCACCCGGCGCAGGAGCGGCTCCACCTTGTCCTGGAACCGGTCGTAACACTGGTGACAGCCTAGGCGGCCCGACTGACTGATCTGGTTGTAATTGGCGCCGCAGTGTTCGCATTTTCCCGGCGCATGCAGGTTTAAGCTGACAGAACCGGTCGCTTTCCCGGCGTCAAAGCCGAGCAGACCGGCCAGGAATTTGTTGATGGGAAAATTATCGTCGTAGGCCATGCTCCATTCTTTGTGGTGAGCGCGGGCACACTCCTCGCAGAGATTGACCTCCGATTTTTGCCCGTTGATGATCTTGGTCACATGGACCGTGGCCGGACGTTTTTTGCATTCATCACAATACATTGCCGAACCCCCCTCTACCATTTCAACCCTATTCCTTCCCTTGCCGCTCATCCGCCTCAGGGGCCTGATACCGGCTGAGATTGGAGAGCATGGCCTTGAGCAACCGGGCCCGCAACAGGTCCCGCTGGGGAAAGCCGATCTGCAGCACATCGCGCTGGACGGCGGCCTGCATGATCAGCCCCTCCCGGATGGTCAGGATCTGCTCTTCCATCAGCCGTTCGATGATCCGCCGCGCCTGGTCTTCTGACAGCAGATCGCCCAACTGGGTCGCCAGGATCTCCCACAGGTCCTCTTCCATGTCCAGCTTGACGATGCGGACGAACCCGCCGCCGCCGCGCCGGCTTTCCACCACATAGCCCTGTTCAGCGGCAAAGCGCGTCGTCAGGACGTAGTTGATCTGGGAGGGCACGCAGCCGAAGAGCGCGGCCAACTGCTGGCGCTGGATCTCGATCATCCGTTCCCGGCTTTTTTCCAACTGTTCTTTAATGTAGCGTTCGATCTGGTCGGCCAAATTGGCCATGCCCCATCACCACCGTTCGTTGATGAAAAGGAACGCCGATGTCGTCAGTCCACACTGGTCCCTGTCGACGGTCATCCCTTCGCCGCGTCGGCCAAGCCATCGCTCTCGACGAAAAGCTGCCCTTGGCGCTCATCGACGACCAGCTTCCCTCCGTCGCCGACAGCGCCGGCGATCAGCGCCCGCGCCACCGGTGTTTCCACATGGCGTTGGAGGTAGCGTTTCAAGGGACGGGCGCCGTAGACGGGGTCAAAGCCTTCCCGGGCGACGTGAGATTTGGCCGCTTCGGTCAGGGTGAGGCTGATCCGGCGCTGCTGCAACCGCGCTTGCAGGTCCCGCGTCAAGATATCGATGATTTTCGTGATCTCTTGCAGCGTGAGCGGTTTAAACAGCACCATGTCATCGACACGGTTGAGAAACTCAGGCCGGAAGTGAGCCCGCAGGCTGGCCATGACCTGTTCGCGCGCCTGGGGGCGGATCTCGCCGTTCTCGGCGGCGCCCTCCAAGAGAAATGGGGAGCCGATGTTGGAGGTCATGATGATCACCGTGTTTTTGAAATCGACAGTGCGCCCCTGGCTGTCGGTGACACGGCCGTCATCGAGGATTTGAAGCAACACGTTGAAGACGTCGGGATGCGCTTTTTCGATCTCGTCAAAGAGGATCACCGAATAGGGCTTGCGCCGCACCGCCTCGGTCAACTGGCCGCCCTCCTCATAGCCCACATAGCCGGGAGGCGCGCCGATCAGGCGAGAGACGGCGTGTTTTTCCATGTACTCGGACATATCGATGCGGATCAGGTTCTCTTCACTGTCAAAGAGCGATTGGGCCAGGGTCTTGGCCAACTCGGTCTTGCCGACGCCTGTCGGCCCCAAGAAGATGAAGGCGCCGATGGGGCGACGGGGATCCTTGATGCCCGAACGGGCGCGCAGCACGGCGTCGGTCACCAACTGGACGGCCTCCTCCTGGCCGATCACCCGTTCGTGGAGGATCTCGCTCAGCCGGAGCAGTTTTTCCCGCTCTCCTTCGACCAACCGGGTCACCGGGATGCCGGTCCAGCGGGAGACGATATCGGCGATCTCCTCCTCCGTCACCTCTTCGCGTAGCAACCGGTTTTCGCCGGACTTGCGGGCCAGTTCGGCCTCTTCCTGGGCGAGTTGCTGATCCAACTGGGGCAACCGGCCATATTTCAATTCAGCCAAACGGTTGAGATCATAGTTGTATCCTCGCTCAGCGTCATCCACCTCGCGACGGATCTTTTCCATCTCTTCACGCAGGGATTGGACCTTGCGGATCGCCTCTTTTTCCAAATCCCAGCGCGCCCGCATCTGATCTTCCTTTTCCTTGAGGTCGGCCAGTTCCCGGCGAAGGGTCTCCAACCGGTCCTGGCTGGCCCGGTCTTTTTCCCGGGCCAAGGCCGCCTCCTCCACCTCCAACTGCACGCGCCGCCGGCTCACTTCATCCAGCTCTGTCGGCAAGGAATCGATCTCTGTGCGGATGAGGGCGCAGGCTTCGTCGACAAGGTCGATCGCCTTGTCCGGCAGGAAACGGTCGCTGATGTAGCGGTTGGAAAGGGTTGCCGCCGCCACCAGGGCGTTGTCATGGATCTTGACGCCATGGTGCACCTCGAAGCGCTCTTTGAGACCCCGCAGGATGGAGATGGTGTCTTCCACATCAGGGGCGTCCACGAGGACCGGCTGGAAGCGCCGCTCCAAGGCGGCATCCTTTTCGATGTATTTGCGGTATTCATCCAGTGTGGTGGCGCCGATGCAGTGCAGTTCGCCGCGGGCGAGCATGGGCTTCAGCATGTTGCCGGCGTCCATGGCCCCTTCGGCCTTGCCGGCGCCGACGATGGTGTGCAGTTCGTCGATGAAGAGGAGGATGCGCCCTTCGCTCTTTTTGATCTCCTGCAACACCGCCTTCAGCCGTTCCTCAAACTCGCCCCGGTATTTGGCGCCGGCCACCAAAGCGCCCAGATCCAGCGCAAAAATAGCCTTATCCTTCAGCCCCTCGGGCACATCGCCCCGCACGATGCGCAAGGCCAATCCCTCGACGATGGCCGTCTTGCCCACACCGGGTTCGCCGATGAGGACGGGGTTGTTCTTCGTCTTGCGGGAGAGGATGCGGATCACCCGCCGGATCTCGGCGTCGCGGCCGATGACCGGGTCGATCTTTCCCCGCCGGGCTTCCTGGACCAACTCACGGCCGTACTTTTCCAGCACCTCATAGGTGACCTCGGGATTGGCGCTGGTGACACGCTGGTGGCCACGGATCGCCGTCAACGCCTTCAGCAGTTCTTCTCGGGTGACGTTACAGTCAGTGAAAAGACGCTTCACCGGTCCATCGACGGCAGGATCCAAAAAGGCCAGCAGCAGGTGCTCGACGGAAACGTATTCGTCTTTCAGGCTGCGCGCCTCTTCCTCCGCTTTGACCAGAAGGCGCTGCAACCGTGGCGTAATGTACACCCGGCCCGGTTCGACACCCGGTCCGGACAGGCGAGGTTTTCGCTCCATCTCGCGCCGGATCTGGCTGCGAAAGCGTTCACTGTCTATCCCCATCTTGTCCAGGAGTCGCCCCGTTAACCCTTCTTCCTGCTCCATCAGCGCCGTCAGAAGGTGCTCCAGATCCACCTCCGGATTCCCCTGCTGGACCGCCAGGGATTGGGCCGCCGTAATGGCTTCCTGGCTTTTTTGGGTCAGTTTGTTGAAATCCATAATCCCACCTCCATGATCGAAGAGACCGGTGAACGATTCCGGGTCTCCCTCACAACTCAGAACACACAACTCACAACGACTCGCTATGATTTTCCTCTGTCATTGACTAACTTTGACCTTTTGACTATATTTTATCGCCGATTACCGGCATTTATTCAAGGCCCGCCAAAGGAAGAAATCTCGCGATTATCGGTTTGAATAAAGATTATCGCCATTTATCTGAGAAAACCTCCCCATTTTAAGATCTTTGCGCGACTGCCGCACCACATTGACAGCGCCGTGATTCGGTGTAAAATTACACTCAGAAGTGTAATTTTACATACGCGCAGAAAGGAGGCGATTCTCATCAATATTGTGGATACGGGCATTCTCACACAGGACGCCTTTGACCAATTGGTCTCCGAGAAACTCCGGGAGATCCGCACCGAGGCAAATCTCACCCAGGACAAGATGGCCGAGCGCATCGGCATATCGAAAAAAACACTGGTCGATGTGGAAAAGGGGCGCAAAACCTTGGGTTTTACGGCGGCGGCACTGGCGGCGCTGCTGCACCGCCGGAGTGAAACAGTGCAATCCCTCTTTGGGGACATGACCATCGACGTGATCGAGTTCGTTTCGACGCGCGCGACGTCACAGGCCTGGTACAAGACCCTCGGCGGGCGTGTCTGGTGGACGGAAGAGAGCCGCCTGGGGCGTTTTATCGTCCAAAAACACCTCTTTACCCCCTATTACCGGATCATCGACGATACCCATTACCTTCATTATTACAGTCTAAACCGGGAGGAGACCTTCAAACGACTGACAGAGCTAAAGGAGGGCGAGCCCTGTGATGTCTCGGTACCCGTGGTTGCGCCGTGAGATCGCCCAGTGGCATGTGGAAGGGCTGATCACGGCAGAGCAAAAAGAGCGTCTTCTGGCGCGCTACACCCCTTCGGAGTGGCGATCATCCCAAATCATCCTCTGGTTGGCCGGCTTGCTCGTCGGTCTGGGGATTATCCTGCTTGTGGCTCACAACTGGGACGATATCCCGCGCCTTGTCCGGTTGGGTCTGATCTGCGGCGTCATCACGGTAACCTATTCGGCGGGCTATCTGCTCGCATACGGCAGCGCCCCTGCATCGCGCGCCGGCAACTACCCCCGGATCGGTTCCGCCTTGCTCCTGCTCGGGTTGCTCTCCTACGGCGCCGGCATCTGGCTCGTGGGACAGATGTACCATATTCCCTCCTATGACGCCACCGGTCTGGGCTTGTGGTTTCTGGGCGCCATCGCCGTCGCCTACCTGACGGGCCATCCCCTCTTTTTTCTTTCGGCCCTGGCGCTCCTCACTGCCGCCAATATCAGCGACGCCACCGACTATGCCGTATCCCTTGTCACGGGCCCCTGGTTTTTCGCCGCCTTTGCCTTTCTCGTCTTGCCCTTTCTCTGGCGGCGCAACCAGCCCCTTCACCGCTATGGCGCGACCATCGCCTTCTTTGTCTCAACGCTCGTTCAACTGCTGACCGCCGAGCAGAGCCTGATTTGGTTGTCCCTGTTTCCACTCTTCAACCGGCTCTACGAGCAGGTTAGGGAGCATCGCCACGTCCGCTTCCCCTCGCTGCTGTCTACGCCACTGCTGCTTTGGGGCGCATTTTTAGCCGAAATGGCCGCGTTGTCCAATCATCCGCCTATCGCCCCCTACAGCTTGTGGCTGGTCACGCTCTGGCTTATCCTGGCCTGTTTCGTCCTGTGGATCGGATTTCGAGGAAAACGGCTTGTCGAAGGGCTGGCCTTGTTCGCTTTGTCATCGCCGCTGCCCTTTGCTTCCAGATTTCTCGAAGCCAAGACCCAGTTGACTTACTTTGGCCATTCCATCGCTTCCTTGAGCGCCTACGGGGAGGCAACGACCCTGATCATTCTTTTCATCGGCGCCATTCTGCTGATCCAGAGCGGCAGTCGACTGAAAGAAGAATGGCAAATCAACAGCGGAACACTCTTTTTCCTGTTCTGCGTCCTTTACGCCTATGGTCGCTACGCCTGGGGTCTCCTTGATAAATCGCTCTTTTTTATCGGCGGCGGCCTCATCCTCTTTGCGCTCGGCTACATGTTGGAACGGAACCGCCGTCAACTCTTACATACCGCAGGCAAGGAGGGATAGGAGATGCGTCGCAAGGTTTTTATCGCCGTTGTGGCCCTCCAGGTGCTCGTCCTGCTTCTCCTGGCGGGCAGCCGGGCGCTCATTGTTTCCGCCGGTCAAGAGATCCTCTTGAAAGCGTCGCCTGTCGATCCCCGTCATCCCTTCATGGGCGATTATGTTCAATTGCGCTACAACATTTCGGAAATCGACACGCGGGTTGTCCCCAACGATATCACGGAAGAGGACATTCGTCGCCACAACAAGGTCTTTGTCATCCTCGAAGAGCAACAGGGCCTGTACCAGGCGACGGGCATCTATCAAACCACTCCTGTCGCCAAACCGGGACAGGTCGTGCTCACCGGTCGTTTTCAGGGCCTTGGGTTTCCCTCTCCTCTCGATGACGGCTCAGGTAAAGTTACTGCGGTGGAGCGAGGGGTGGAGCGAACACCCTACATCGCTCGGGTTGACTATGGCTTAGAGCGGTATTACCTCTCGGAGGGAAAGGGCGCCGCAATCGAGCTAGCCCTTCGGGAGCAAAAGAACGTCTACGCTCACATCCGCGTATGGCGAGGGGACAGCGTCTTAACAGACCTTTTTCAAGATCAGTAGAGGGTTAATACCCGGAAGGCGCCGTCGCCGGGCGCCTTCCTTCCTTCATGTCGACTGATAGACGACAAAAAAGCCTCAGACGCAATTGTCTGAGGCTTTACTTACAAT